>NZ_JAMXRY010000003.1:0-163142 GCF_024124525.1 Halomonas sp. OfavH-34-E
AGTCCGAGGCTTACCGGCGCCAGGGCGCGGTACCCGGCGGCACCCGTCGCAACCGTGACGCCCTGGGGGCCAGCCTGCCGCAGATGGATGAGGCCCACTGGCAGTGGCTGTGTGATCCGCAGACCTCGGGCGGTCTGTTGATCTCGGTACACCCGTCCTGGGAGGACGATGTCGAGCGGGTCGGCCGCGAGTTCGGTATCGAGCTTGCACCCTTCGGCGAGGTCGTCGAGGCCAGCGGTGAGGCGCTGATCGAGGTGCGCGGATGAAGTTGCCGCTGGTCCCGGCGGATCCCGCCCTGCTGGTCGAGGGGCGCACCTTGATCGACGTGCGGGCGCCGGTGGAGTTCGCCCAGGGCAGCCTGCCCGGGGCGGTCAACCTGCCGCTGATGAACAACGAGGAACGCCATCAGGTCGGGATCGCCTACAAGGAGTCCGGCCAGCAGGCCGCCATCGCCCTGGGCGAGCGGCTGGTGTCCGGCGAGATCAAGGCCGCGCGCATCGAAGCCTGGAAGCGTCAGCTCGAGGCGGCCCCGGACGCCATCATCTACTGTTTTCGGGGTGGCCTGCGCTCGCAGATCGCCCAGCGCTGGCTGCTTGAGGCCGGCGTCGAACGACCGCGCATCGAGGGTGGCTGGAAGGCCATGCGCCAGGCGTTGTGCGCACGCATCGATGACGCCGCCGCCCAGCCCATGCTGGTGGTGGGTGGCCTGACCGGCTGCGCCAAGACGTCCATCGTGCAGGCCCTGGACAACGGTCTGGATCTGGAGGGCTGCGCCCGTCACAAGGGCTCGGCCTTCGGCCGCCATCCACTGATCGCCCCCAGCCAGATCGACTTCGAGCACGCCATGGGCCTGCGACTGCTGTCATTGCACGGGCCGCTGGTGCTGGAAGACGAGTCGCGCCACATCGGCGCGGCCAATATACCGCTCGAGTTCTGGCGGGGAATGGAGCCGGCGCCGAGGATCCGCGTCGAGATGCCGCTGGACTGGCGCCTCAACCAGATCCACAAGGACTACATCGACGACCTGTGGACGATCTATCGCAATCAGTTCGGCGAGCGCCTCGGCTGGTCACTGATGCGCAAGCAGTTGTCGACGGCGCTGGGGCGACTGAAGAAGCGCCTGGGCAGCGCGCGACTGGCCCGCCTGCAGCGGCTGCAGGCGCTGGCCTTCCGCGAGCAAGAGGCCGGAAACCGCCAGGCCCACGAGGCCTGGCTGGCGCCTTTGCTTACCGAGTACTATGACCCCATGTACCGCTACCAGCTGGAGAAGCACACCGAGCGTCGCTTCCTGCATGTCGGTGACTGGGACAGCTGCCTCGAGTTTGCCAGGGCCTGGAGCCAGCAGCAGCGGGACGGGGTGGCGAATTAGACGTCCGGTGCCGTGCGCAGCCACTGGCTCAGCAGGCGATCCAGCAGCGGCGCCAGGGTATCCAGGCGCCGGGCCTCGGCAAGGATCGTTTCTGGCGACTGGGTCCTGGGGCTTGCGTCGGCGCCTTGCGGCAACGGCATCGTCTCGAGAAAGGCCGTCAGGCTCTCCTGGTGATGATGCAGGTGGCAGGCCAGGCCAACCACCCGGCCGGCGTCCCAGGCGAAGCCGAGCACCGGGCTTGTCGGCGTGCCGCCCAGCGGCAGGGCGTCATCGGGTAGTCCGAACACCTGGCGATGCCACAGCAGGGCGGGGAAGTCGTCGGGCAGGTCGAAGGGGCTGTCGTCGGCCAGGCTGACGGTCTGCCAGCCGGCTTCGGCCTGGGTGCCACGGCCCACTGGAGCGTCCAGCGCTTCGGCGATGCGCCGGGCGCCGGCGCCGAGCCCGAGCAGCGGCTTGTGGCCGTCGAGCATCTGGTCGATCAGCTTGCGTTCGGCCTTGAGCCAGGGTGCCTGGTCGCGGTCCTCGAGATCGTCGAGGATGATCAGGGCGTCGCAGTCCCCGGGGCGCGGCACCAGCTCACCGTCGTAGAGGTGGAAGACGGTGAAGCTGTGGCCCATGCTAGCAAGCCAGTCGCCGATGCGTGCGGGGCCCAGGTCAGGATGGTGCTTGAGCAGATGAAGGTGCATGGGGGCCTCGCTCAGACTGAGGGTGGGCGGCGCCATCCCTCGATGAAAATGCAACCAGAACGAAAGGTTACATGAATCCGGACGTCCGAGAACAGATTCTTACCATCATCAGCGAGATTCCTTCGGGGCGGGTGACCAGCTACGGACGCATCGCCGCCATGACCGATGGGGCCAGCGCACGCATGGTCGCGCGGGCGCTGCGCGATCTGCCGTCGGGGCATGAGCTTCCCTGGTTCAGGGTGGTGACGGCCTCGCGCAAGCTCGCCGACCATGGTGGAGCCGACGAGCAGCGCAAGCGTCTGATCGATGAAGGTGTGGCCTTCGATGAGCGTGGACGGATCGCCCAGGAGCGCTTCTGGCCTTGAGTCGCCCAGTCCGCTTTCGGCCATCGCCGTTTTCCCGACATTCGACACGCGACCCTCGACCTTCGACTCTCGCCCCTTGAACCTTGAATAAAGGGACCGGCAGCCCGTTTATTGCCAGCACAGGAGCCATCATGGCAAAGCCAGGATTTCACCAGCGCCTGCAGGCGCTGACTCTACGTCAGCAACAGGCCTTCATGGCCGCGTTGACCGAGCGCATGCTGCCCAACTATGCGCTCTACGCCGATACCAGCGGTCACGGGGATCTGGCGGGCATGAGGGCGATCCTCGACCTGGTGTGGGAGCAGTTGACGGTCAAGGACGCCAAGATCGACTTCGATCTCCAGGCCGAAAAGCTCGGCGAGCTGGAGCCACCCCAGCAGGACGACAGCTTCGGTGCCCGTCGTGCCCTTGATGCGGTGGTCGCGTTGTCGGCGATCCTCGACACCCTGAGGGGCGATGCGCCGGACGCGGTGCTTGAGGTCAGCAAGGTCTCGAAGGCGGCGGTGCGCTCCTTTATCGAGCTGACCGAGGGAGAAGACGATGCCGAAAAGCTCGCCCAACTGGTCAAGCAGCACCCGCTGATGGAAGACGAGAACGACTTCCAGGATGCGGCGCTGGAGGCGGCCGAGGAAGAGCCGAGCAAGAAGCACGTCAAGGCGTTGAGAAAGCTTGGACGCAACGGTGGTGTCAGCAATCTGGGGCTGACCCTGGACTGACCCAGGCCACTGCCCGCACAACCAACAACCCCCGCCGGGCTACCCGGGCGGGGGTTGTTGGTTGCTGGCTCCGCAAGCCCTGGCTGAAGAGCCAGCCAAAGGCGTCGGTCAGAGGCGCATGGTGATGCCCTTGTCGGCCATATAGCGCTTGGCCTCGGGGATGGTGTACTCGGCGAAGTGGAAGATGCTGGCCGCCAGCACCGCGTCGGCGTGGCCTTCGGTCACGCCCTCGACCAGGTGGTCGAGGTTGCCGACACCGCCGGAGGCGATGACCGGCACCGCCACCGCATCGCTGATGGCGCGGGTGACGCCCAGGTCGAAGCCGGCCTTGGTGCCGTCGCGGTCCATGCTGGTCAACAGCAGTTCGCCGGCGCCGTACTCGACCATCTTCTTGGCCCATTCCACCGCGTCGAGCCCGGTGGGGCGACGGCCGCCGTGGGTGAAGATCTCCCAGCGAGGGGCTTCGCCTTCCTCGCTGACGCGCTTGGCGTCGATCGCCACCACGATGCACTGGCTACCGAAGCGCTCGGCGGCTTCACGCACGAACTCAGGGTTGGTCACCGCTGCGGTATTGATCGAGACCTTGTCGGCGCCGGCGTTGAGCATGGTGCGGATATCGTCGCAGGTGCGGATGCCGCCGCCTACCGTCAGCGGGATGAACACTTCGCCGGCGATGCGCTCGACCATCTCCACCGTGGTGTCGCGGTCCTCGTGGCTGGCGGTGATGTCGAGAAAGGTGATCTCGTCGGCGCCCTGCTGGTTGTAGCGCTGCGCCACCTCCACCGGGTCGCCGGCGTCACGGATGCCGACGAAGTTGACACCCTTGACCACTCGGCCGGCGTCGACGTCGAGACACGGTATGATGCGTTTGGAAAGAGCCATGGAGCCTCCTCAGCCTTGGGTCAGTTCGTCGCACAGGCGCTGCCCTTCGGCGACGTCCAGGCTGCCTTCGTAGATGGCGCGTCCGGTGATGGCGCCGAGAATGCCCGGCTCGCCAGCCGCCACCAGGGCGCGCAGGTCATCGAGGTTGGTCACGCCGCCGGAGGCGATGACCGGAATGCCACCGTCCCGGGCCAGGGCTGCCGTGGCCTCGACGTTGACGCCGTTCATCATGCCGTCGCGAGCGATATCGGTGTAGACGATGCTGGAGACGCCGTCGTCGGCAAAGCGCTTGGCCAGATCCACCGCCATCACCTCGGACACCTCGGCCCAGCCGTCGGTGGCCACGCGGCCATCATGGGCGTCGAGGCCGACGATGATATGGCCGGGGAAGGCGCGACACATTTCGGTCACGAAGTCAGGCTCCTTGACCGCCTTGGTGCCGATGATCACCTGGGAGACGCCGGCCTTGAGGTAGTGCTCGATGGTCTCGGCGCTGCGAATGCCGCCACCGATCTGGATCGGCAGGTCGGGGTACTGGCGGGCAATGGCGGTCACCGCCTCGCCGTTGATCGGACGCCCCTCGAAGGCGCCGTTGAGGTCGACCAGATGCAGGCGCCGCGCGCCGGCCTCGACCCAGCGAGCGGCCATGGCGACGGGGTCGTCGCCATAGGTGGTGGCCTCGTCCATGCGGCCTTGCTTGAGACGAACGCACTGTCCGTCCTTGAGATCGATGGCGGGAATTACCAGCATGTTGTGTCCTCGGGGTGCCTTTTCAGGGGCGTGCCAGTGTGATCGATGCAGGCAGGGCGTAGGCCGTGCCGGTGCAGATGTCGGGCGGCGGCCAGGGCAAGCGAGCGCCTGCCCGGCCGGCGCTCAGGTCTGGGTCAGGGGTTCCACTGGACAAAGTTCTCGAGCAGCCTGAGGCCAGCACGAGCGCTCTTTTCCGGGTGGAACTGCACCGCAAAGGTGGCGTCACGACCCACCGCCACATGGGCGCTGACGCTGCCGTAGTCGGTGGTGCCGAAGACCTCGGCGTCATGCTCGGCGGCCACATAGTAGCTATGCACAAAGTAGAAGTGCGAACCGGGCTCGATACCCTCCCACAGCGGGTGGGCGTTGGGCTGCGCCACCAGGTTCCAGCCCATGTGCGGGACCTTCAGGCGAGCGCCGTCACTGTCCTGCATGTCCAGCGGAAACCGCTTCACCTGACCAGCGAGGTGGCCCAGGCAGTCGATGCCGCCGTTCTCGTCGCTGTGGTCCATCAGCATCTGCTGACCCACACAGATGCCCAGCAGCGGCTTGGACTGGCTGGCCAGAAGCTCGCGAACCAGGCCGCTGAGCTCGGTACGCTCCAGTTCGCCCATGCAGTCGCGGATGGCGCCCTGTCCCGGCAGCACGACACGGGTCGCGCCCTGGATCGAACGAGCGTCGCGGGTCACCAGCACGTTCTCGTGGGTGACGTGTTCCAGTGCCTTGGCGACGGAATGGAGGTTGCCCATTCCGTAGTCGATGACGGCAATGGTCATGAAGCGCTCCTTGGTGGTTGGCCCGGAGGGGCGCCGCTGCCGGCGACCGCCTCGCTTGGTGTCTTGTCGTCTTGTTGCTGTTGGACCGCAGCCGGCGGCGTTAGAGGCTACCCTTGGTGGAGGGCAGCTTGCCGGCCATGCGGGGGTCCTCGGCGGCGGCCATGCGCAGGGCGCGGCCGAAGGCCTTGAAGATGGTTTCCGCCTGATGGTGGGCATTGAAGCCCTTCAGGTTGTCGATATGCAGCGTGACCTGGGCGTGATTGACGAAGCCCTGAAAGAACTCCCAGAAAAGCTGGGTGTCGAAACGCCCGATGGTGGCGCGGGTGAACTCGACGTTCATGGACAGGCCGGCACGGCCGGAGAAGTCGATGACCACCCGGGACAGTGCCTCGTCCAGCGGCACATAGGCGTGGCCGTAGCGATAGATGCCGCGCTTGTCGCCGATGGCCTGGTTAAACGCCTGTCCCAGGGTGATGCCGAGGTCCTCGACGGTGTGGTGGTCGTCGATGTGCAAATCGCCGTTGACGCTGATGTCCAGGTCGACCATGCCGTGGCGGGCCACCTGGTCGAGCATATGGTCGAGGAAGGGAACCCCGCTTTCACCCTTGAGGTTGCCCTCGCCGTCGAGGTTGAGGGTGACGCTGATCTGGGTTTCCTTGGTGTCACGGCTGACCGTGGCAATACGCTCGGACATGTCGTCTCCTGCGCTCACGCGCATGTCGGAATTGGGGGCCTTGTTTCTAAGGTGGGCCGGTCGCGGTGCGAGGCGCACAAGACAGCCATTATAGTGAATCGGCACCCCCATCCGCTACAATGCAGCCATTCCAGTGGCGGCCGTCGCCGCCCTCCGGCCAAGGGAGACAGCGTATGCCGGTGACCCTCTTTCGCGTCGACCAGGATGTCTGGGACGCCGATGAACAGGTGCGGATCGATCTGACCCGCATTTATGCCGATGCGCCGGAGGAGCGCATCAAGCTCCCGCCGGGAGCCTACGTGACCCGCCAGCTTGAACATGGCTTCTTCTGGGCGGCGCGCTTCAATGATCGCCTGCTCGGTGCTGTCGCCGTCAGTCCTGGTGACGGGCGCTGGCGCATGTTCGACCTCTGTGTTCGCAAGACCACTCGCCGGCGCGGCGTGGGCTCGCGCCTGCTGGCGCTGATCAGCGCTGCCGCCAACCGTGACGGCGTGGCGCTGAGCGTGGCCGGTTCGCAGCTGACCCTGGCCGACCAGATGCTGCTAAAGCGTCTGGGCTATCAACTGACGCGAAGCGGCGATGATTTCCAACTCGATCTGCCCACCGGAGAAAGCGGCAAATGAAACGACTCGTAAGAACCCTGCTGGCGGTCGTCGGCGTCCTCGCCCTGGTCACGGTGGGCGCGGTGGTCTACGTCACCACCTTCTTCAACCCCGAGGACATGAAGCCGAGGCTGGTGTCCGTGGTGAAGGAGCACACCGGGCTCGAACTGTCGCTGGAAGGCCCATTGGAGTGGTCCTTCTATCCGCGCATTGGTGTCAGCGTGGCCGAGGCCGAAGCGCGCCTGCCGGATCAGGCGGATGACGCTCAGGCCTTTGCTGCCTTCTCCGAGGCCTCGGTCAGCCTGGCGTTCACACCGCTGTTGCGCGGCGAAATCGCCATCGACGGCCTGACCTTGGATGGGCTGTCGCTGAATCTCGAGCGCGACAGTGATGGCACCGGCAATTGGGAGGCGCTGCTCGAACGCCTCGAAAACAGGGCCGATGACGCCGAAAAGGCGCTGGCGCCGGCTAGCGCAGGCCCCAACCCGGATGATGAAGGCGGTCTGTCGGTGGCCCTGAACATCGCCAGCGTCGAGGTGACCAAGGGCCATCTGAGCCTGGTCGATCATCAGGCCGGCCGCGAGTGGCAGGCCGAGAAGCTCACCATCAACGGCAGCAACGTCAATCCGGATACCGCCTTTCCGCTTAGCTCCACCTTCCAGCTGAAGGTGTTCGACCAGCTCGATGGCGGCGGTGAGGGCGAAACAACGGAAGAGCGCACCCCTGGCCTGCAAAGCGATGTCACCCTGGAGAGCGACGTCAATCTGGGGCTCGCCGACAGCCGCCACGTGCTCAGCGACGTGATGCTGGAGACCAGTACTCTCCTGGCCGGTGCCTCGGAACCCCAGGAGGCGACCCTGACCAGCGACGAGGTGGTGCTGAACCTTGGCGAGCAGCGTCTGCACATGGCGCCGAGTCAACTGGACGCCAGCCTGCTGGCACCCCAGTTAGGCGAGAAGCGTGTGGCCATGACGCTTTCGTTCCAGCTGGAGTCGGACTTCGACGCCGGTACCGCCCAGCTGCGCGATATCGCCTTGAGCGGCCCCGATGGTCTGTCGATCAAGGGTAATCTCAACCTGAAGGAGCTGAATTCGGCGCCACGCTATGACGGCCAGGTGCGTCTGGCACCGTTGTCGCTGCGTGCCTGGCTTGCGCGCATGGACGCCATGCCCAGCATGTCCAGCGACGAGGCGCTGTCGGAAGTGGCGCTGACCAGTCCGGTGGAAGGCACCCTCGAGCAGCTCTCGCTCAATGGTCTGACGCTGGTGCTCGATGACAACACCTTCTCCGGTTCCCTCGGTGCACGCTTTGATGGCACCCGGGTCGATCTCGATCTGGAAGGCGACCGCCTCGACGCCGACAGCTATCTGCCGCCGCCCGAGCAGGACACCGCCGCCAACGGCATTCCCGGTATCGCGTCGGCGCTGGCCCAGGACCAGGACAGCGCACCGGCGATCCTGCCGAAAAGCTTTCTGGCCGGGCTGGACGAGAGCGTATCGCTGGCGCTGGGTCAGCTGATCCTGGGCGGCCAGCGCTACCAGGATGTGTCCTTGAGCATGCAGGGCGAGGGTGGCAGGCACCGTCTGACCGGCTTCGAAGCGGGCTTCCATGAAGGTCGGCTTAAGGCCACCGGGGTGCTCGACGCCAGCGGCGATGACCTCGCCTGGCAGCTGGCGCCGGAGGTCGAGGGCGTGCGTCTGGAGTCGTTGCTGACATCGCTTGGGCAGGAGCCTGCCCCGCTCAGCGGCTCGCTGCATGCCAGTGGTGAACTGACCACCCGCGGCAACGCTCGCCATGAGCTGACCCGTCACCTCAACGGCACCCTGGACACGCGGATCAACGAGGGCAGCATTCCCCGCGCCAATATTTCGCGTCAGCTGTGTACCGCCGTGGCGCGCCTCGAAGGCGAGCAGACCACGCGCGAGTGGAGCGAGAACACCCGCTTCGAGAACATCAGCGCGCGCTTCACCATCCGTGACGGCGTCGCCCATAACGACGACCTGCTGATCACCCTGCCGGGTATCGAGGTCAGTGGTGGTGGTCAGCTCGATCTGGGCAGCCAGCGTTTCGATGCCGACGGGGCGGCGCGCTTTGTCGACACCGCCGATGCCGCCTGCAGCGTCAATCGGCGTCTCGAAAAGGTGCCCTTCCCGGTGCGCTGCGAAGGCAGCCTGGAGGGTGACAGCAGCCAGTGGTGCGGCTTTGACGCCGACGCCTTCAAGGCCAATCTGGGCGAGCTGGTCGCCGAAGAGGCCCGCTCCCGCGTCAACGAGGAAGTCGAGGAGCGGCTGGGCAAGGAGCTCGAACGTCTCGACGAACGCATCGGAGAAGAGGCGGGCAAGGAACTTCGTGACGCCGTCCGTGGTCTATTTAATTGAGCATCAAGCAAGCCAGTCACTGCGCCGACCTCCGTGTCGGCGCTTTTTTTCGTGTCTGACTTTTGAGTGATGATAACTAATTGGTTTTATGAAATATTTATCAGAAGTCTCTGGCCCTGACAGTCGGGTGAAAGGCGACAAGGATAGCGGTCGAGTGTCGCCGCTGCTCAGTACAGAGGTGTTTTCCCGGCGCCTGCTCGACTGGTTCGATGTGCACGGTCGCCACGATCTTCCCTGGCAGCATGATCGTACTGCCTATCGGGTGTGGGTCTCGGAAATCATGCTGCAGCAGACCCAGGTTACTACCGTCATTCCCTATTTTGAGCGGTTCATGCAGCGCTTTCCTGATGTAAAGGCCCTCGCCGAGGCCAGCCAGGATGAGGTCCTTCATCTGTGGACCGGGTTGGGCTACTACGCCAGAGGCCGGAATCTGCACAAGGCGGCCCGGGTCGTGGTGGAACAGCATGCAGGCGAGTTTCCCACTGACAGCCTCGATGCCATGGCCGCGCTGCCCGGCATTGGCCGCTCGACCGCCGGGGCGATCATCGCCCAGAGTACCGGCAGGCGAGCCGTCATTCTGGATGGCAACGTCAAGCGCGTACTGACGCGCCTGCACGCGCTGGAAGGCTGGCCCGGCCGGCCAGCGGTGGAACGCGAGCTCTGGCACCTGGCCGAGCACTACACGCCGGAACAGCGAGTGGTGGATTTCACCCAGGGCATGATGGACCTTGGGGCGACGCTGTGCCGCCGTGGCCAGCCGGACTGCGAGCGCTGCCCGTTCGCCGATGTCTGTGTGGCCCGCGCCCGAGGAGAACAAAAGCGCTTCCCGGAGTCCAAGCCGAAGAAAGCGATCCCCTTGCGCCATACCCGCATGCTGGTGCTGAGCGACGAGGCCGGGCGCATCCTGCTGGAGCAGCGGCCTTCCCAGGGGCTTTGGGGCGGGCTGTGGGGGCTTCCCCAGTTCGACAGCGACGCCGAGATCGATGCCTGGCTCGATACCCACGCGCCAGGAGCCGAGCGAGACGAGCCTTGGTCGAGCTTCGTCCATGTGTTCAGTCACTTTCGCCTGGAAATCACGCCGGTGCCGGCACGTGGTGGGCGAGTCGATGGCGTCGCCGAGGGGCGGCTGTGGTACGACCCCCAGGCGCCGGAGTCGGTGGGACTTGCCGCACCGGTAAAGAAGCTGCTCGCGTCACTTGCTCCCTTTGCCTTGAGCCAGCCACCGTCGCGTTGACGTCCGTGCTGCCCCCCCCCCCGTGCTGCCCCCCGCGCTGACCTTGGCGCACAGGGAGCCCGGGACGAGCGCCACGGCTCTGCAGCAACAGAACGCTTAAGTCTGGGCGGGGCACACTGCTATCCTCGTGCCAGCAGGCCACACCGTAGCCAGCAGGCCGTACCATAGAAAGGAGACCGCCATGAGTCAGACCGTGTTTTGCCGCAAGTACCAGAAGGAGCTCGACGCCTTGCCCTTCCCCCCGCTGCCGGGCAAGAAGGGGCAGGAAATCCAGGCGAGCGTGTCACGCCAGGCCTGGGAAGAATGGCAGGCGCTGCAGACCCGTCTGATCAACGAGAAGCATCTGAACATGATGGACCCGGCTAACCGCGAGTACCTGATGGAGCAGATGGAACGCTTCTTCGACAATGAAGAGACCGACCGCGCCGAGGGCTATGTCCCGCGTGACGCCTAGCCTTGCGACGCCTTGAAAAGCGCTCGCCATCATTTTGAAAGAAAAGGGGTTGACGGAAAACGGAGGAATTGGTTTAATACGTCGCGTTGGCAAGGGGCCAGATAGCTCAGTTGGTAGAGCAGGGGATTGAAAATCCCCGTGTCGGCGGTTCGATTCCGTCTCTGGCCACCAACTCTGCTGGGGTATCGCCAAGTGGTAAGGCACCGGTTTTTGGTATCGGCATGCGCAGGTTCGAATCCTGCTACCCCAGCCACGCCAACCCCGTTTCGGGTGAGACGCCCAAGGCGTAACACCAGAGCAGCAAGCGACCTCCCGGTCGGCCCGAGCCGGCATAGCTCAGTTGGTAGAGCAACTGACTTGTAATCAGTAGGTCCCGGGTTCGACTCCTGGTGCCGGCACCATCTAAAGCAGTGCAAAATCAGCTACTTACGAGCAAGAGTGGAATCCCCACCTGGCGTGTCAGTAGACCTGACAGCTTCGTGAAATAGAGACAGATCATCAGCCTCACACTTGTTTCCATCTGGAACCGAGGTGAGGTTATGCGCGTTGTATCTGTTATTTCGACCAAGGGCGGGGTCGGCAAGACCACCGTCACTGCCAATCTGGGCGGCCTCCTGGCCGATGCGGGCCTCAAGGTCCTGTTCATCGACCTGGACAGCCAGCCGACGCTCTCCAGCTACTACCCCCTTCGTACCGAAGCCCCCGGCGGCACCTACGAGCTGATCGCGCTCAGCGACACGGCGCCCGATCGCGTCATATCGCAGACGGCCCATCCCAACCTGGATGTGGTGATCTCCAACGATCACGCCGGCCAGCTCCCTCAGCTGCTGCTCAACGCCCCGGATGGCCGCTTCCGGCTAGCTCAGCTGCTCTCCAACCTGTCGGGTTATGACCTCATCCTGATCGACACCCAGGGCGCACGCTCCATCACCCTGGAGATGGCGGTTCTCGCCTCCGATCACGCTCTCTCTCCCATCACCCCCGAGTTGCTCTCCGCCCGCGAGTTCGTGCGCGGCACCGTTGGCCTGCTGCGCGATCTTGAAGCGCTCAGCCAGTTCACCCACCTCTCCGTTCCCCCCGTTTCCGTACTCGTGAATCGCCTGGATGAAACCGCCGATGCGCGGGGTATCCACCAGACCCTGGCAGAAATGTTCGCCGCCGGTGAGCAAGGCGTCACCGTCATGCAGAGCACCATCCGCGCTGGTGTCGCCTTCCGACAGGCGGCCAGCGCCGGCCTGCCGGCTCACCAGTTCGAGCCGCGCAAGCCCACCGGCCGCAAGTCACTTTCTGCTGCCGACCAGGTCAAGGCGATGGCCCGTGAGCTCAACCCCGACTGGCAGCCGCTGATCGACGCCATGGTTAGCACCACCGCTATGCAGGGAGGCTGCCACGATGAGTGCCATTGAGAATCTGGTCGAACTCCGGGTGGCAGAAGAGCGCCCGGAAGCCGGCTATCTGCCTCCGCACAGCCTGGAGGCGGAGCAGTCGGTGCTGGGCGGTCTTTTGCTGGATAACGCCATGTGGGACGAGGTCGCCGACCGCCTGGCCCCTGCCATGTTCTATCAGCAGGCTCATCGTCTGGTGTTCCAGGCGATCCAGGGGCTGGCCGAGCGCGACCAGCCGATGGACGTGGTGACGGTCTCCGAAGCACTGGAGGAAGCCCACCAGCTGGATCAGGTGGGGGGGCTCGCCTTTCTGGCAGAGCTGGCCCGTAATACGCCCAGCGCGGCCAATGTGGCGGCCTATGCCGAGATCGTGAAGGACCGCCATGCGCTGCGTCAGCTGATCCACACCTGCTTCACGCTGAACCAGCAGGCACTGAATGCTCAGGGCCGCACAGCCGCCGAGCTGATCGAGGAGGCCGAGCAGAAGCTCTTCGCCCTGACGGAGGAACGCCATGAGCGGCTGAGCTCCATGAAGGAGATGCTGGGGGAGGCCATCAACGTCATCGATCAGGCCTTCAATGCGCAGGGTGGGGTGACGGGGATCCCGAGCGGCCTGAGCGAGCTGGACGCCATGACCGCGGGCTGGCAGCCGGGGGATCTCATCATCCTGGCCGGCCGCCCCTCCATGGGCAAGACCGCCATGGGGCTCGGCTTTGCGGAGCATGCCCTGATGGCAGAGGAGGCTGCCGGTCCGGTGTTCATCTTCTCCCTGGAGATGCCCGAGTCGCAGCTGATGCTGCGGCTGATCGCCAGCCTGGGCAATGTCTCCCTGCAGAAGCTGCGCACCGGAAAGATGGAAGATGAGGACTGGCCCAAGGTAACCGCCGCGGTTAATCGGCTCACCCAGCTGGACGGGAAGCTCTTGATCGATGATGCCTCGGGCATCACCGCTTCCAGCCTGAAGGCCCGCGCTCGTCGCATGACGCGGCGCTTCGGGCGCCCCTCCATGATCCTGGTGGACTATCTGCAGCTGCTTCAGGAGCCGGGCAGCGAGAATCGTACCCTCGAGGTGGGCAAGGTCAGCCGCATCCTCAAGGAAACCGCCAAGGAGCTGCGCACTCCGGTGATTGCGCTGTCGCAGCTCAACCGCTCCCTGGAGACCCGCCCCAACAAGCGCCCCTGCATGGCCGATCTGCGCGACAGCGGCGCGCTGGAACAGGATGCCGACGTCATTGCCTTCATCTACCGCGACGAGGTCTATCACCCCGACAACGAAGAGAGCCACGGCCTGGCCGAGCTGATCCTGGGCAAGCAGCGCAACGGGCCCACCGGCACCGTGCACCTGGCGTTTCAGGGGGAGTCGGCGCGCTTCAAGCCGTTGGCCTGGCAGCATCAGGAGGTGACCCCATGAGCCAGTATCGCGTGCACACACCCGAACCCCGTTCCCGACTTTCACAGGCTCTGGCTCAGGTCATGAACGAAACCCGCCAGCGTCAGCTTGAGGCTGAGAAGGAAGGGCTCCCAGCCCTTGAGCATCTGATCCGCGTGGCCGAGGGCCACAGCGGCCAGTCCCACCACCTGCGCCGCCTCCTGCTCGGGCTCTACAACGGTTACCGCTGGCCCTTTGAGATGCAGCGGCTTCGCGGGCTCGACCCTGACTTGCAGGAGGGCGCCCTCGCGGTGATCCAGATGGCCACCTATAGCGGCCACGAGATCCACACCTTCATCGAGGGCGGTGATGCCTTGCTGAAACGCTTCTGGGAGATCGAGGAGGGCAACGATGAGTAAGTCGCTGTCGGCAGCACGAGGGTGCAAGGGGATGCAGCGCCTGCTGCGCTATGCCGCCACCCGGGGGTGGGAGGTGCAGCGTACGAGCGGTGGGCACCTGAGGTTCAGCAAGCCCGGCTGTGCGCCGGTTTTCACCTCCTTCACCACCAAGGACCGCCGTGCCGAGCTCAATGCACGCTCGCAGCTGCGCCGGGCGGAGGGGCAGCAGAGGGGCCGCCATGACGAGTGATGCCACTGTCATCAGCACCCAGGCGCCGTTAGCCGGCGCCCTCTCTGCCCGCTTCGTCACCGAGGAATACCGCCGATGAAACGCCCGACCGACCAGCAGCTTCGCGAGCGCCTGATGCAGCCCGGCCCCAAGCGTCAGGGGCAGCCCGTGGATGCCGTGACCCCGCCCGATCAGGAGATGGCCGTCTGGGTCACCCTGGACATGCTCAAGCCCTACGAGCACAACCCCCGGCAGGTTCAGAACCCCAAGTACGAGGAGATCAAGGCGTCGATCCGTGCCGCGGGCCTCAAGCACAAGCCCCCTGTCACCCAGCGGCCGGGGGAGCAGCACTACACCATCTGCGACGGTGGCAATACCCGCCTGCAAATCCTGCGCGAGCTCTATGAAGAGACCGGCGAGTCGCGCTTCCACGCCTTCTATGCCCTGTACCGACCCTGGCAGTCGGAAGTGAAGATGCTGACCGGGCACCTCAGCGAGAACGACAACCGCGGCCAGCTGCTCTGGATCGAGCGTGCCAAGGGCGTGGTGGACGCCAAGGCGATGTATGAAGAGGAGAGCGGCAACACGCTCTCGCAGCGCGAGCTGGTCAAGCGTCTGGCCGAGGACGGCTACCAGGTCGCCCAGAGCCATATCAGCAAGATGCTCTATACCGTCGAGCATCTGCTGCCCACCCTGCCCAACAGCCTTTACAGCGGCCTGGGGCGGCCACAGGTCGAGAAGCTGATCAGCTACCGGGAAGCCTGCCGACTGCTCTGGGAGCGCTGTACCGAGGAGGTCACGCTCGAGGGCTTTGGCGAGGCGTGGCACCAGACCATGGCCTGGTTCGATGACGAGGGCCAGACCGAGATGAACTGGAGCATGGTGGTGGACCGGCTGTGCGGCATGCTGGCGGACCACACAGGGGTGCACTTCAACGTCTGCGAGCTGACCCTCGATAACATCGTCACCTACCGCAAGCGCCGCTGGGACCTGGAAGAGCATCAGGCTTTTGAAGCCCTGGATGTAGAGCTGCAGCAGATGCGCGACCCCAACGCCCAGCCGCCCTCGCTCTATCCGCCGCTGCCCGAGCCCGCCACGGGCGGCGCGCCGGTGGCGAAGGGGCCCGTTTCTGATCCTGGCCGTGAGCCTCAATCTCAGCCTCAATCCGACTCCCAGGCCGAGCAGCTGCCATCGCCTCGCACCCTCAGCAGAGATGCGCCTACCGACGATGAGAGAGCAGAGAGCGCCGAGCTGATCCGGCTGCGTGAGCAGGTTGCCGCGCTGGAGCGCGAAAAGCAGCAGCAGAGCGAGTCACCGTCTCCCATGGCGCCGGTACTCAGCGAGCCGGCATCGGAGGCTGACTCAGGGCCCATGGTGGCACCCGCAGAGGAGGCGTGTGACTGGCCAGAGGGTGCTGCGCGGACGGAGGCCGAGCGGGCTGCCCGCCTCGAGGGGCTGACCCAGTCCCGCTGGGAAGAGACTCCGGGGAAGCGCGGCTACCGTCACCATCTGGCCAGCGAGCTCGGCGTGCCCAGCTTCGACTTCGAGCAGCTGGCCCCCCTGGCGGTACCGGTGCTCTCCGGCGAGACCACCCCGCCCATTGCCGACGTCTGGTTTATCGAAGGCGTCGAGGATGAGCCTCGCTCACTGCATATTCGTATCCGGGAACTGGTGCAGGTCATCGCCCGCTGGGGCGGCTTCGGCGGCAGCGATGTGGTGATCGCCGATGACGACGGCATCGGTTTCGACCTAAACCCGCTGCCCGAGTCGGCCGACCGCCGTGCACGCTTCGCCTGGCAGGCGCTGGCCAGCCTGCGCGGCGAGCTCAATCCCGAGTACCCCGCCGATGCCACCCTGTGGGGAGCGCTGCTGGGCACCCATCGGGAAGAGGGCGCTGAGAGCGCCTGGGACGATGCGGTACTGCTTCGTTTCTTCCGTCTGGTGCGGCTGATTCGCCGCCTTCGTGAACACCTGCAGGGACAACAGGAGGCCCAGTCATGAGCTCTTCATCCGCCAACCTGAATCAGGCGCTGCTCAGCCAGGTCATGGGGTTTCTTCGTGAGGGCAATATGCGCCGTGCGCTGGCCCTCGGCTTCAGTGAGGATGAGCTGCGGACCCTGCGGCGGCTGAGAGCGAGCGATATCGACTCGCTGGCCTGCGCAGGGCCGGTGGTAGCGCGCTTCTCGGTGGATCACGCCGCACTGCGCGGCGTCCTGGCGCGCATCGATCGTGACCAGGACCGTGAGACTCTGATCGACCGCTGCCTGAGGCTGGGGGCCAGCGTCAGCATGATGGGAGCGTTCTTCGGCCTGACCGGCAACGACTGCTCGACGCGCCGTCAGCTGTTGGGCATCGCGCCGCGCCAGGGGCGGCTGGCGATGCCGTCGGAGCAGGCTGAGCACGATGCCTGGGAGCGCTGGCAGCATATCGCCCTGGACCCCAAGGCGACCGATGACCTGCAGGGTATGGTGACCCTCGCCGAGGAGACCGATATCCCGCTGGCGGTGGTGTGGCACCTGGTCAAGCAGTGGGTCGACCCCGGCCAGCCGCGCACGGCGCCGCCGGCCGAAGAGTGGGCGTCACCTGAAGGAGAGCGGTGATGGTGCAGCTTCGCGATGCCACTCGGAAGAGGCTGGATCGCCTGATTGGCCAGGCGGCTTCCGAGATGACCCAGCGCCGGGGCGAGTCCCCGGCGTCCTCCGTTGTGAACGGTGAGGTTGCGCAGTCTGGAGAAGCCGCATCCTCGGGCCTCGATGGACTGCTGTTCTTCGGGAACCCCCATGAGACCGTGCCGCGGTCTCTGCTGCTGGATCCTCGCCTCGGGCACGTCGACAAGCTTGGCTGGCAGATGATGCGGATGCTGGTCAATCCGGACCGAACCACGGCGGTGCCGACCTATGACGAGCTGCAGCCCTTGCTGCGGGGGGCGCCGGGCCAGAAGGCATCGAGGGCCACGGTCGCCCGCGTTATCGCTGTGCTTCGCCTGACCCGCTGGGTCAGCCTCGGGCACCGGGCGCGCAACGAGCAGAACGGCCGCATTATCGGCAACGTCTATATCCTGCACGACGAGCCGCTCTCGCCCGCGGAAGCTTCGGTGCTGGATGCCGACTACGTGGAGTATGTGTGTCGCTGCCTGGATCACCAGAACAAGGTGGTCAAGGCCGTTGCTGCCATGGTGCTCGAGGAGCTCCAGGAGGCGGGAGCCCTGCATGAGCTGCCGACGCGTCTCGATACCATGGCCTCTCGGCCCAGGCAGGCCCAGCGCCGGTCGCCTGACAGGCATGACGCTGCCCAGTTCTCTACCGTGACTGACCAGAAGAACCAGGGCAGGCAGCCGAGTTCTCAGCGAGAACCCGGCCGAGTGTGCCGAGAGAACTCCCCTGGTTTTCAGAGAGAACCAAGTCTGGAGTCAAAGGCTTACCGGGCTGTCGAGGCAGTTTTCGATGAAAACTCGGGCAGTTCTTCCCGTACAGTACGTACTTCACACTGTGTAAAACCTACAGGTACTTCAGCCGTGAACCTGCACTGGCCGGCATGTCTCTCGATGGATGAGAGCGAACGCCAGGCGACTCAGCTGCTGATGGCTGAGCTGGCCGGCGACACCCAGCAGGCGATTCTCGACGAGGCGGCAGGGCGCGTGAGCGGTGGCTCGGTGCGAAACCCCAAGGGCTTCCTGCGAGGGCTGATCAAGCGAGCCATCGGCGGCGAGTTCGTGGCGACCGGCTATGCCCAGGCTCAGGCGAAGCGCCGGGTGGGGAGGGCGCCACAGGGGTCTTCCGCTGCCGCCGAGCAGCCGGCAGCTCGAAGCGTGCCGCCGTCCCCCACCCGTACAGCGGAGCCGTCGATTGCCGAGCCGAGCACCACCTCGCCCGAGGAAGCCCAAGCCGCCCGAGAGCAGTGTCTGCGCTCGCTGGGGTTGTGGCCATCGGCCGGGAAAAACCCACTCAGCGGCCATTAACGATTCCCCTGTCTTCCCCGCATCAACTGATTGACAGTGCCTGCCGTACCGCGGACACACATCAGCATGAGGGCAACGCGATATGGCCGTTGATCGCCTGGGAGCACTGCGCAGCAAGATCGAGCTGACGCTACACACCCATCACGCAGCACGGGTCTGGAAGGGGCGAGGCGTCGAGACAGGGCGTCCGCAGATTATCGGCATGCGGCAGTTTCTGCTGATCTGCGGCGCGATCAAACAGAACGCCGCCAAGGATGACCCCTACGCGGATCACTGGCTGCTTCAGCTGGATGCCAAGCTCGCCGAAACGCGAACTCAGCTGGACCAGCGTCTCCATGAGCTGGATAACCTGCTGGCTCAGCTGCCGCCAGAGCTGGACGTGGAAGAGAATCTCAACCAGCAGCCCCTCAAGATTCCCGTCTATACGGGCGGCCAACACGGCTGGCTCGCTCTGCGCCTGCTGATCGACTTCGACCGCTTCGTCAGGCGCGTCATGCTTGCTCACCATATCGCCCTGATTGGCCGGCGTCAGATGGAGGAATACGTCCGGGTGGGTGGTCACCTCCTGCGCAGCCTGTGCGCGAGCACCCAGAAGTACCCCGGCTTCAGCGGTGCCACCCGGGACGACTTTGCCGCCAACAATGCCAAGGCTCGAGACGCCATCGAGAAGTTCGGCGCACTCCCTGACGATGTGCTCTCCGGCAAGCGGCGCAGCGAGTTTGCTCCGCCAATTGCCAAGCCGGCCGAGGCCGGAAGGGCCGGCAGCGACGGCGAGTCGAAAGGAGACTCACCGCCTTCCGCTGGGGAGCCAGGAGACGCTCCCTCGACGTGATTCCACTGGAATCACTTGATCGGCGGTGCCGGAGAGAGCTCCGAGGGTGATTCCAGTGGAATCACCTGGGCTGTGGTGCCGAGGAGGCCTCTGGTGTGATGCCAGTGGCATCACTTGGACGGCGGTGCCGGAGGGGGCTCCGGGGGTGATTCCAGTGGAATCACCTGGGCGGCGGTGCTGAAGAGGTCTTCGAGGTGATTCCAGTGGAATCACTTGATCGGCGGTGCCGAGGAGGTCTTCGAGGTGATTCCAGTGGAATCACGGCAAGTGCATGAGGGGGCAGCTTGGATACCGCATCGAATAGCTATGGCAACGACGCATTCAACAGCTACGCAAAGGGTTTTTTAAAACCCTTTAAGGGTAAGGGGGAGCTGATTCGGCTCCGCGATGAGTTGGAGGAGTCGGCAAGGGCGGCGCGGCAAGAGGCGATCGATATAGCCTCGCAGGCGAATGGGGGGTTGCTGAAGTCGACCGACCTCTGGCTGACCCCATGGGGTAAATCAGGCGTTCCTGCCAGAACGCTGCAGTGGCGCGATAACAGGCAGAGGAGCATGGGGCTGTGGCTGCTGGAAACGTTCCTGTCTCGCGACGACATATCCGAGGCGATGCGGCAGCCCGTCATCGATCTCGAGGTGCAGCGCTGCGTGTTCAATGCCAAGGCGGCCACGATCAACTGGTCGATCAAGCGAATCGGCAAGGCGCTGGCCGATATCGAGCATGCCGTCTCATTTCAGCGATAACGACCAAGGAGGAGACCCATGGGCACACGCTTCTACGGTGAGGGAAATATCGGCAGCGATCCGGAGGTGCGGACCTTCCCCGTGCGTGACAACCAGCCGCCCCGCACGCTGCTCAGGCTCAATGTGCGGTTCGATAACCTGGTCCCCAAGGATGGAGAGGTCGTGGACCGGGGAGGCTTCTGGGCCGATGTGGAGTGGTGGCACCGGGACGCCGAGCGCTGGTCGCGACTGTACCAGCGGGGCATGCGGGTAGTGGTGGTAGGAAAGATGGTCCAGGACAGCTGGGAGCAGAACGGCGAGACGCGAACGGCGTTCAAGGTGCAGGCGGACCGGGTCGCTATCTTACCTCACCGGGTGGGTCAGGTAATCATGGATACACCCCATAGCCATCAGCAGCCGGCTGAGCAGTATGCCAGCGGCCCGGGAGCCAGCCAGGAAGGCTACGCCTAGTAGCGTTTCCGCATGGCGCTCCGTTAGCGCAGACAGGAGGGCTCTCGGTGACATCGCCAGCGCTGAGAAAAGAGCGGATCGGCATTGGCCACGCGGCGCAGCTGCTGGGCGTTCGTGTGACCGAGCTCAAGGATGCCCTTCGGTATGGCCGCGATCTTCGCGGCCATGCGCCACCCCAGCCCATTGCCAGAGGCGCCGGCTCGTCCGGCACCCAGATGCTGTTTCTCCTGGGCGACGTGATGGACGTTGCCGAGCTGATGGCCAACCCATAAAGACGACGGTGCAAAGCCGTTTCGCTGTCGTTCCCATTCTTGCTTCGCTCCCTCCCACTGCCTTGCCATGCTGCCCTCCACGCTTATGAGGGAGGTGTGTCAATGCGTCTATTCCTGTGCGAGAAGCCTTCGCAGGCCCGAGATATTGCCCGCGTGATCGGTGCCGGCCAGCGCAGTGAGGGCTTCCTGAAGGGCGAGGGGTGTGTGGTGACCTGGGGGTTCGGCCACCTGCTCGAACAGGCCCCGCCGGAGCAGTACGACCCGGCGCTCAAGCGCTGGTCGCTGGAGATGCTGCCGATTCTGCCTTCGACCTGGAAGATGGAGATCAAGAAGAGCGGCCGCAAGCAGTTCGGGGTGGTGAAGAAACTGCTGGGTCAGGCGACCGAGGTGGTGGTGGCTACCGACGCCGACCGGGAAGGGGAAGCCATCGCCCGTGAGCTGCTGGATTACTGCGGCTATCGGGGGAGGGTCACCCGCCTGTGGCTCTCGGCCCTGGACGACGCCTCGATCCGCAAGGCGCTGGCCGGCATCAGGCCCGGCGAGGCGACCTACCCGCTATACCTGGCTGGGCTTGGGCGTAGCCGGGCCGATTGGCTGGTCGGGATGAATCTGACCCGGGCCTACACGGTGCTGGCCCAGCGACAGGGGCATCAGGGGGTGCTCTCAGTGGGACGTGTGCAGACCCCCGCGCTGCGGCTGGTCGTGGATCGCGACAGGGAGATTGCCAACTTCGTCCCCCAGCCCTTCTGGGAAGTCGTGGCGCATCTGCAGGCGTCGAGTGGTACCTTCCAGGCGAAGTGGCGGCCGGGTGATGCCTCGATCCAGGATGCCGCTGGGCGCTGTATCAGCGAGGAAGCCGCTCGGTCGCTGGCTCAGCGAATCACCGGGCAGCAGGGGCGTGTCAGCCACCTCGAGACGAGCCGTAAGAAAGAGGCGGCGCCACTGGTGATGGATCTCTCATCGCTGCAGCAGGAGGCATCGCGCCGCTTTGGTTATGGTGCCCAGCAGGTACTGGACATCGCCCAGGCGCTCTACGAAGTCCACAAGGCGACCAGCTACCCCCGCACTGACTGCCGGTATCTGCCGGAGTCGCAGTGCGATGATGCCGAGCGCATCGTGACGATGCTGCTGCACTCGGATGAGGCGCTGTCACCGCTTCGCCAGCGCCTGGACACGAGCCGCAAGAGCCGTGTCTGGAACGACAGCAAGATTACCGCACACCACGGCATCATCCCGACCGCGACCTGCGACCTGGCCAAGTTGAGCGATGACGAGCGCAACGTCTACGACCTGATTCGTCGCCACTACCTGGCCCAGTTTCTGCCAGCCCACGAGTATGACCAGACCGAAGTGCGGGTAGACCTGGAGGGCGAAGCGTTCGTGGCCTCAGGGCGGCAGGTGCGTGAGGAAGGGTGGCGCGCACTCTTTCCCCGGGCGGCGGCTGGAGAGGGCGACGAGGAGGAGTGGGAAGCGACTCCGCTACCGCCGCTAAGCGAGGGCGAATCCTGCCAGGCTAAGCAGCTTGAAGTGCTGGCCAAACAAACGACACCCCCCAAGCCCTTCACCGAGGGCACCCTGATCGCCGCCATGAAGCATGCCGCCCGGTTCGTGACAGACGAGCGCCTGAAGGCTCGCCTCAAGGAGACGGCCAGGATCGGTACCGAAGCAACCCGGGCCGGCATCATCGAGACGCTGCTGAAGCGGGGCTTCATCAAGCGGCAGAAGCGCGCCCTGGTCTCGACGCCGACCGGCCAGCAGCTAATCGATGTGCTTCCTTCTGTCATCACCAATCCCGGCATGACAGCGCTCTGGGAGCAGGCGTTGGATGATGTTGCGGCAGGGCGGCTGGAACTGCATGACTTTATGGCACGTCAGGCCGGCATGGTGGAGAAGCTGGTGCAGCATGCGCGGGAGTCCACGGTGACGATGCCTCAGTCGAAGAGCAAGACGCCAGGAAAAGATGCCGGCAGCCGGCGCAAGGCGCCATCATCTTGACCCTAGGAGGGGTAGGCTCAATAATGAGAGCCGTACCCCGTTGGTTGCTGACGGTCATCACGCAACGCCCTTTGAGCGCCAACGCTCAATCCCCCAAAGTATTCGCACCTCGCGAGACGAATACGCCCCATCCCGCCTATACGGCTCACACTGCATCATCAACAGTCGGGGTTCGAGGTTCATTAGTCCCAGGCCAGCTTGGTTGGTTGGCCACCTGTCTCATACGACGACCGGCCTGCCGGCTACCTTGACCCAGGGTAGCCGGCAGGCCGGTTGACGTTTCCGGACTGGAAACGCCTGCCCTTCTGCGGAGCCCGCCGCATCACCAACGGGAGCCCTTTGTACAGGGATCTGTGCTTGATCGACCGAATGCGTCCGCGAAGAGATTCGGGTGCCACCGTGAGCGAAGCATGGCAACGGGGACATGCCTTGGCTCCAATTGCATGGCGGACATCCTGGTACTTGTCGATACGGCGACGACCCTGTTGATGCCCTCTATGGTCTTCAATCCCAAGACGTGGCGTGCCGCGTCTTGCGAGTGGGGATATCGAGGAGACGCTGCCGAAGGAGTGAGCAGCCTCCCAGTGGGCAAGTGCCGCCGCTGGCGGCCCGGTGGTCTCGACCGGCTCCAACCGAGACACCCCAGGCACCCAGGCGTTTCAAGGGTGCGCCGCTTGGCGGTATGCCGCCTCCCAAGGCCTCGCGCATCCCGAGACGAGGCCGCCCATCAGGGCTGGATGCCACTGTTACCACCCATTCGGGGAGATGCCTCCCCAGGGGGCGGACCCCCTGGAACCTGGAGGAATGCCCCATGGCCACGATTGTCGACGACCATGTCATGGTCTGTGAGGACTGCCTGATGATCATCGCCAATGACGATGCTACCGGGCTGGATCACTTCCTGGATGAGGAGAGCGCTGCCGCCCGCGAAAGGGAGGTGCGTGAGTCCATCTACGCAGTGCAGCGTGACGGGAACACCCTCGTCGTCGGCGATAGCGAGCACGACGAAGCATTCTCGACATCATCCTGCGACTGCTGCCACACCCACCTGGCGGGCGCTCGGCACCACTGCGTGCTGATGGGCTGAGCCAGCGTCTGAATCCACCCTTTGCCCACCCGGGAAACCACTCGACTTCCCGCAGGGGGCGAGTGTCTCCCGGGTGCAAACTGCAACCCACCGAGGAGACACGCTATGACGGTCACCACTCACCCGAGTGCCAATACTGGCTTCTTCGACCTGCATATCACCGGCCTTGGCTACCTCAATCGAATCCGTGAGGTGAAGCCGAAGCGCGGAGACGCGTTCTGGGCCTGCGATATCGCGGCCCTGAATGGCCCCGCAGACGATGTGGGCTACACCCGCTTCGACTGCCGGATCAGCGGCCGCGATGCCGAAGCGCTCGTCAAACGCTGCCGTCAGGCGGTGTACCAGGGCCGCAAGGTGCTGGTGGGCTTCAAGCTGGGCGACCTCTGGACAGACACCTTCGTCTACTCCAAGGGGGACAAGGCCGGCCAGACCGGCGTCAGTCTCAAGGCGCGCCTGCTGTTCATCAGCTGGATCAAGGTAAACGGCGAGATGGTTTACCAGGCGCACCGCCGCGACGAGCAGGGTGCCGGCAACGACAGATCCGCTGCCTCAGCGGAGCCGTCTGAAGCCGGCAATGGCTACGCCGCTGCCCACGCGGGAGAAGCGGCCGGCTCCTTCGATTCGCCGGCCATGCACTGATCCACAGCGTTTCCATTCAACCACCCAGCCGGGGAAACGCCTCCCAGCTGGGAAGGTTCTCCCCGGCGTTGCCATGAACGGGAGAACCATGATGGAACACTTTGTCCCCAACCCCTATGCGGTCGAAGGTGCGCTGATTCGGGAGGCGGTGCTGCGCGAGCAGTTTCGTCTCACGGTACACGGCACGCGCTGGGAGTATGACGACACCGAGCCCTCGGATCCCTGGTTCGAGGTGACGACGGTTATCGACGCTGGCAGCTTTGCGACGGTCACCGAGATCGTTCATGCAGAGCCCGACCTTCTGGCGCATATCGGCCCGGAGGTCATGCTGTCTCATGCCGAGGTGCGAGACCGGTATGGGCGCCTTGTGGCAGCAGCACGCTTTACGGCGGGTGCCTTCGCGTGGCTCATGCCGCCCACCGTTCAGGAAGCGTCTGCGCTACGCGAGCGCGAGCAGGCACTGGAGCAGCGGGCCAGGGAGGAGATTACCTTGGCAGACAACGTCAGCGCAGCGCGCTGGCTTCGCGAGCAGGCAGCAGGCCTGCGGCTGCAGCTGGCTTTGGACCACTACTATCGACCCTATGTGCGCCGAGAGCTCGAGGCGCTCAGCGTCATGCCAAGGCACTGACGATGCCCAACCCGCGAAGAACGCCCCACCCCGGGGCGTTTTTCCTTTCCCCGCCTGATTACGCTTTCCAATCGACCCGCCCCCGCAAACCCGAGAACCTCCTGCCTCAACACCATTGAATGGACTCCCTTGAGGCAACTCATGCTCAACCTTCCCACCCTCTCGACCGCTGCGCTGATCGCCACCACGCTGCTGGCGGGTTGTGCTCATCAGTCTCAACAGACTCCCGAGCCCTCGAATGCCGACCCTCTGGTGCTCTCGCTGCCGTACTTCGACGTAGACGGCGAGCGGCATCGGGCCGTGGTCACCGGCCCCAATCCGCCGACGACCGAGGCCGTGACCCCGGACATCTACAGCGACGAGTTGCCCTCCGTCGAGGTGATTCGCACTGGGCGTTACCAGTTGGTGGCCACTCAGGCCTCGCTGGGTCAGCGCTACCTCCTGGAGCAGACCATCGATGTGCGCATTCCGGCATCCATGATCACCACAGTGGAGGACGCGCTGCATCACACCCTGCGCCATACCGGCTATTCGCTCTGCCCCGCACCCGGTCCCGCCCAGCGCACCCTATACCGCAAGCCGCTGCCGGCAGCCCACTACCGGCTGGGGCCCATGCCGCTCCGCGAAGCCCTGCAGGTGCTGGGCGGAGATGCCTGGGAGCTGGAGGTCGACCCGGTGGCAAGAGAGGTCTGCTACCAGGTGCGAGATATTCGCTATGTGCCTGACCACGACAACAGCCGTGACGAGAGCGCTGCAGCGGTGGCGGAGGTGAGCGATGCGTGAGCCCACCGAGCTGTCGCCCGACCAGAAGCAGGCAGAGCCGCAGCATCGCCGCAAGCGCGGGGCAGGGAAGGGCGGCAGGAAGGCCCTCTACGGCCTGCTGGCGGTCAGCCTGGCCGGCGCCGTGGTGTCAGGGGCGCTGCTGTTGAGGCCGGTGCCCGAGGAGGTGCCGATGGAGTCCCTGGTGCAGTCCCAGGTGCAGCAGGCCGTGATGCCCCTGGAGGAGACGCTTGCCCGAGTGGAATCACAGCAGGCGGCGCTGGAGCAGCGCCTGACGAAGCTGGATCAGCGTCTCGAACGGGCCGAGCAGCGCGTGCAGGAAAGTGCTTCCGGCATCACGGCCACGCAAGCGCAGCTGGAGCAGCTTGAGCCACGCATGGCCGGGCTGGCGGAGGACCTTAACCGCCTGGATAGCGGGCTCAACCTGCGCGTCACCGCTCAGAACGAGCAGATCCTGGCGCTGGAGGAGCGCCTCGAGCAGAGCCGGCAGACGGCGCCACGTCCGGCTCCTGCCCGCCAGACGCGGCGGCCGGTGGCCCCGCCGTCTCCCCGGTTTCAGGTCACCGGCGCCGAGTCTCGTGGTGGTCGTCCCTACGTGGGTGTTTCTCCCAACGGCCTGTCGAGCCTGCGTGACGTCCATCTGCTGGGTGTCGGGGATCGCCAGGATGGCTGGGAACTGACGGCGATTCGTGGCACCCATGCCGTCTTCAGTCGCAACGGCCGTTCGGTCGACGTCCAGATTCCCTGATGCCACCGGAGATCTCGCGATGATCACCTCGAAACCTGCTGTCCTGCCGGTTGTGACAATGGCCCTTGCCATGACGCTGCTGGGAACCCTGGCCAATGCCCAGCCCACCCCGGAGAGCCGCTCTGACGCCTCTGACGTAATGCATGAGGCCCTGCAGCGGCTCGAGAGCGAGCGCACCCGCACGCGCACCGAGCAGGCCGAGGCCTGGCAACTGACCGAGCGCGACTGGGAGCGCTATGAGTCCCTGATGGAGGGGCCACGAGGGATCTGGTCGCCCAACCTCGACCCGATCACCGCCCTTGGCGTCGAGGCGCGCACCGCCGAGGAGCGTCGCCGCTATGCTGAATTGCTGGTGGAGGTGGAGCGCGCCCGCACCGAGCGTGAGCTGGCGTTCCAGCGGGCCTATGACGCGGCCTGGCAGCGCCTCTACCCCAACGAGATGCCGGTGGATGAGTTCACGCTTAGGCCACGCAATGCCTTCAATTTCACCGACGAGGGCGCGCTGCAGGCGCGCTTGACGGTGCACGTGGCAGTGAACGGCTGCGAGCGTTGTGACAGCACCGTCCGCGAGCTGTTGGCCCAGGGCACCCAGATGGACATCTTCGTGCTCGACAGTGACGGAGACGATTCGGTGATACGTGACTGGGCGCGACGTGTGGGGGTGCCGGCCGACCGCGTGCGCGCACGAGACATTACCCTGAATCACGGCCAGTCGGACCCCGAGCGTGGCATCGCCGTGGGGTCGCTGCCTCAGGTCTACCCGAGATGAGGGCGACGATATGGGGCTGAAAGCGTATCGGCGCCTGGTGATGGGCTGTGCCGTCGGCTGCAGCCTGGCGGCGTTGTCATCGCTGGCGAATGCCACCGCGGTACCGCCGGCCTACTTCGACGCCGCAAGCCTGCACCAGGTCCCACCAGAAGTGCTCTATGCGGTAGCCACGGCCGAGTCGGCGGTCAGCCTGAAGGTGGGGCACCGGCCTTGGCCCTGGACCCTGAACGTGGCAGGGGAGGGCTTCCACTTCGCGACCCGCCAGGCGGCCTGCGACGCCTTGCTGCTGGCTCTTGAGGAGACCCGCCTCGTGGACGTGGGCATCGCCCAGCTCAATGTTCGCTGGCAGCCGCAGCTGTTCGGTGCTGGTAAACGCTTCGCGCAACCCTGCGATGCCTTGAATCCCTACGCCAACCTGGAGGAGGCGGCACGCCTGCTGCGTGGCCACTTTGATGCCGCCGGCGACTGGGTGCAGGCGGCCGGACGCTATCACCGTCCCGCCGGGGGTGAGCCGGCGGCCCGCTATCGCCGCCTCGTGGCCGCCGAGCTCGAGCGGTTGAAGGCGTCTCGCCAGCGGCAGCTGGCGGCCAACTAAGGGAGGTTCCACCGATGATTCACTCTGCCCCCTATCGCTGCCCTTACTGCGGGGCACCGGCATGGAGAGAGCCCCGCGAGATCGAGCCCCCGATGGACTACTGCCATGGTGATGCCCATGGCTCCCGGGAGGAGTACCTAGAGGAGTGCTATGAGGATGCGTTTGGAGGGGACGCTGATGGTGACGTGTGATCACTGCCGCAGGGCGTTAGCCGCCCTGGTTGGGCTCGTCGGGGGGCTTGCCGGGAGTGTCCAGGCCGAGACGCTGCCCCGAATGCCACTCACCGATCGGCCTGCTCTGGAAGTGCTCGCCGATCATGGTGGAGAGCCGGCACGCCCCTACTTCGTCGCCATCGGGATGGCCGGCGTGGCGGAGGAGCAGGGCTATGCGCCTGATTCGCGCGCACCGGTGGCATTCAGCGAGGCGGATATGCTGCCGGTGACCAGTGAGCGGCTGTCGCCCGGCGAGGTGCACTTTCGCCCGCTCGAGCTCCCGGGCCGCATGACGCCCTTCTTCCTGGTCGGGGACGACCCGCTATCGCTGCGCTGGCTGGAGGCCCGCGGAGAGATCCTGCGCGAGCTTAACGCCGTGGGGCTGGTCGTCGAGGTGGCCACACCCGAGGGGCTTGAGCGCCTGCGCGAGGCGGTGCCGGGGCTCGAGCTGCGCCCCACACCGGGGGACGACCTGGCCGGTCGGCTGGGCCTTGCCCACTACCCGGTGCTGGTGACGGCTCAGGGGCTGGAGCAGTAGGAGCGAGCGATGAGCCAGTCACACCCTCTGGAAGCGCTGCTGCGCCCTGCGGTAGAGCTCAACACTGCCTTGGTCTGTGTAGCCTGTGCGGTGCTCTGCATTATGGCGCCCTGGTCACTGGCCTTGTCACCCAGCGTGGGCTACGGCATGGCGGCGGGTTTTGCTGCCTTCGGGGTGTGGCGTGCCCGACAGGCCTGGGTGGTGCTGCGCTACCGCCGCAACATGAAGCGCCTGCCGCGCTTTGCGTTGCGCAGCCGGCAGATTCCGGTCAGTCAGCGGCTGCTGTGGATGGGCAAGGGCTTCAAGTGGGAGGCGCGCCACACCCAGCGGTTGCATGAGAGCCAGCAGCCTCATGTGCAGCGCTATCTGCGCCCGGGGCCTGCCTACCGCGTGGCCCGAGGGCTGGAGAACCTGCTGGAGCGCCATGCTGTCGGCCGGCCGCTGGTGAAGCTGCTCGCCGCGGACGTGCCCTGGAACCCGCTGCGCCCGCTGCCGCCGGTAGGCGGCATGGCGGCACTGCATGCCGTGGAGTGGAGGGAGCGCGATGTCTACCTGCCCTTGGGGGAGCGGGTGGGTCACACCCTGGTGGAGGGCACCACCCGGGTCGGCAAGACCCGGCTCGCCGAGATCCTGATCACCCAGGACATCCATCGCGGCGACGTGGTGATCGCCTTCGACCCCAAGGGCGACGCCGACCTGATGATCCGCATGTATGCCGAGGCACAGCGCGCAGGTCGCGGCGACGAGTTCTACGTCTTCCACCTGGGCTGGCCGGATATCTCGGCGCGCTATAACGCCGTGGGGCGCTTCGGGCGCATCTCCGAGGTGGCGACCCGGCTCGCCGGCCAGCTCTCAGGAGAGGGCAACAGTGCCGCCTTCCGCGAGTTCGCCTGGCGCTTCGTCAACATCGTGGCCCGGGCCCGTCATGCCCTGGGGCAGCGCCCCACTTACGAGCAGATCCTCTCGGACGTGGTGAACATCGACGGCCTGATGATCGAGTACGCCCAGCAGACCCTGACCCGCCACGACCAGCACGCCTGGGAGCGCATTACCACCATCGAGGGCAAGCTCAACGACAAGAACATCCCTCGCCAGTTTCAGGGCCGCGACAAGCGGGTGGTGGCCATCGAGCAGTACCTGCAGCAGGTCAAGGTGGTGGACGCCGTGCTCGAGGGGCTACGCAGCGCCGTGCGCTACGACAAGACCTACTTTGACAAGATCGTGGCGAGCCTGCTGCCGCTGCTGGAGAAGCTGACCACCGGGCGCATCGCCGAGCTGCTCTCGCCGGACTACGACGACATCGAAGACCCCCGGCCGATCATCGACTGGCAGCAGATCATCCGCAAACGCGGCATCGTCTACGTGGGCCTGGATGCCATGTCTGATTTCGAGGTGGCCCAGGCAGTGGGCAACTCCATGTTCGCTGACCTGGTCTCGGTGGCCGGCCATATCTACAAGCACGGCATCGATGACGGTCTGCCGGCGGTAAACGGCAAGCGCATGGGCAAGGTGCCGATCAACCTGCACTGCGACGAGTTCAACGAGCTGATGGGTGACGAGTTCATCCCGCTCATCAACAAGGGGGGCGGCGCCGGCATCCAGGTCACCGCCTACACCCAGACCCTCTCCGACATCGAGGCGCGCATCGGCAATGCGGCTAAGGCTGGTCAGGTGGTGGGCAACTTCAACAACTTGGTGATGCTGCGAGTTCGCGAGGAGAGGACCGCCGAGCTGCTGACTCGGCAGCTGCGCCAGGTCAACGTGGCCACCCGCATGCTGGTCAGCATGGCCTCCGACTCCAGCGATATCGCCAACGACATCGACTTCACCAGCAGTGGTGGCGACCGCATCAGTACCGTGCAGGTGCCGATGATCGAGCCGGCCGACGTGGTCTCGCTGCCGAAGGGGCAGGCCTTCGCCCTGCTCGAAGGGGGCCAGCTCTGGAAGGTCCGCATGCCGCTACCGCTACCCGATAAGGATGAGGACATTCCCGGCAGCATCGCCGAGCTCGCCGAACGTATGAAGCGCGATTACACCACCGGCGAGCAGTGGTGGACGGCGGTCATGCCGCCGCCGGTGAACCTGGAGCTGAGCGATCTGGGGGCCGAGTTCGCCGTCATGGGTAATGACGTCTCGGCGCGGCAGCCAGGTGCCATGGCGGCATCACCGCTGGAGGCAGCAGGGTCGCCGGATCAAGCAATGGAGAATCGTGATGAACCTCGAGACAGCGCCCGTGACGGGTGACGCGGCGGCAACTGCCATCGTTTCCAGCGTCGCCCTGGAGAGTGGTTCCCTGAGTGAGCTGCCTCAGGCCCTGTTCGGATTGCTCGACTACGTGGTCATCGGTATCGATCGCGTCGAGTTGACCCAGCGCGCCTATCGCAAGGGGCTCTCGCCAGTGTGGGAGCAGGGCGAACACCCCCATGAGGGGCGGCTGATCCTGCATTACCACGATCGCCGCTGGTCGCTGCTTTGCTCGCTGACCCCGGTAAGGGTGCACTGAGATGGCCACGGCGGAACGCGCCCAGGAGACTCGGCGAGGTTGGCTCACTACGCTGTTTGGCCTGCCGTTTCAGATCATGGCGGTGCTGGTGGTGTCCCTGCTGATGTCGGTGTTGGTCGAGTGGGCGGGGATCCACTGGCAGTGGTGGAGCCAGCCCGGGGCCCAGCATGCCCTGGAGACCCTGGAAGCCGAGGTCTCCCGGCTGGATACCACCTTCACACGCTCGTTGCTGGTCTCGGATCCGGTCGCCCTGGCGACCCGAGCCGTCACCAGCGCCCACGAATGGCTGTTCGTGAAGAGCGGGGTGTCGGCTTGGCTCGCGACCAGCGCCCATCAGGGTGGCTGGCTCGGCACCCTGCATGTCTACGTACAGGCGGCGCTCTACGTCACGCTGATGACCCTGACCCGGGTGGTCATCCTGCTGCTGACGTCGCCGCTCTTCGCCCTGGCGGCCCTGGTCGGCTTCGTCGACGGTCTGGTGCGTCGTGACCTGCGCCGCTTCGGCGCCGGACGCGAGTCCGCCTTCATCTACCACCATGCCAAGCGGGCCATCACTCCGGTCTTCGTGGTGGGCTGGTTGCTCTACCTGAGCGTGCCCTTCGCCATTCACCCCAACGCCTTCCTGCTGCCCTGCGCGGCCCTCTTTGGTCTGCTGGTCAGCATCGCCACGGGTAGCTTCAAGAAGTATCTCTGAAGCCTCGAAGCGGAGGTGTCGCCGCTGGCCGGAGCCTGTACGGCTCCGGCACTTGTGTCCCTATCCGGTTGAGCCGGCACAGATAAACGTGGTGTGCGGCGCTTATGGTTTCCTGCTGCGCTGCAGCTTGGTGGGCGACAGGATGACGGCAATCCCAGCCAATGGAGGGACTGTCTCGCCATGTCGTTTTGCCGCTTCCCCCGGGCCCTGTCGCCCCTGCTCCTGACGCTGCTGACGACTCAGGTCGGTGCTGCCCATGCCGCCGAGCGCGACGGCGTTCGCGATGAGATCGCCCGCCAGGACCTGGCCCTGATCCAGGATCAGCTGGCTCAGATACAGCGCATCGTGGATCGGCTCGAGAGCCGCGTGGGGGAGTTCGACCCTGAGACCACCCGTGTCTTCGTGGATGTGCCGCGCCTGCGCCGCGATATCCAGGCCGTGGACAAGGGCATCGATGACGTGCTCGCGCCTCCTCGTTTGCCACCCCGCCAGCCGGTGCCCCTCGCCGGGGACTACCTGCAGGAGCTGCGCTGATGGAGGCCTTCGCCGCCGGTGCCGGCTTCGAGGCGCCACCCCTGGGTGTCCTGGTCGCCGGGGTGGGCTGCACCGTGGTGCTGCTGTGGGCGTGCTGGAGCGCCATATCCGCATATCGAGGCTACGCCAAGGGGCGCGTCAGCGGCGATGACTTCGGCTTTGCCGCGTTGCGCGCCGTCTTCCTGGTCGTGGTGATGTTCTGGATTTTCCTCTGAGGTCACCGGCCTCGCACTCTGCGTCATTCAGCAATTCGTCACTCAAGAAGGAGCTTGTTATGACTACCGTGCGTTCACTCTTCTCTCGTGCCCGTATCCGGGGACTCGCCGCCTCGGCGACGGCGGGGCTCGTGCCGCAGGTCATGGCGCAGGGTCTGCCCACCATGGAGGCACCCTCACGTGGTGAAGGGAGTGGCCTGATCGAGACGCTGCAGAACTACCTCTACGACTTCGGCGCCCTTGGCGGTCTCATCCTGGCCACGGTGGCGTTCATCATCGTCGCCATTGCATCCATCGCCACCTTCAACGAGGCACGGGTTCGCGGCGAGTGGTCGAAGTTCGGCGTGGTGGTCGTCGTGGGGGTGGTGCTGATCGTGGCCATCATCTGGCTGGCGACCAAGGCCGCGGAGATCCTCTGATGGCAAGCCGTCTCGACTTTCTGCCGACCCGCCTGAACGCCGCGCCGGTGGTGTTTCGGGGCATGACCGGGCACGAGGTTGGGATGATGGTCCTGGGCGGTCTGGTCGTCGGCCTGCTGCCGGGTGTGATCGGCGCCTGGCTGCTGGGGGCCATCGCCATGGTGCCGACCGTGGCCTTCGCCAGCGCCGGGATGGCGCTCTACGTCGGTGGTGCCGTGATGCGGCGGCTGCGACGTGGCCGTCCCGCCGCCTGGCTCTATCGCAGCCTGCAGTTCCGTCTGGCCCGGCAGGGCATACGGCTATGGGGCGGCGAGACCCTGATCACCCACTCCGGTCCCTACTCGCGGCGCCGGATGCGGCATCAGCCAGGAGGTCGGCCATGAGTCGCTTTCGTCACGCCCTGAGCGCCCGAGATGCCCATATCACCACTCTGCGCCTGGTCATCGCGGTGCTGGCCCTGCTCTGCGCCGGCCTATGGTGGGGCTGGAAGTCCGCCCCGGAGAATCTGACCATCCACAACCCGCCTGATCTGCGCTCGGGCAGTACTCGCGCCTGGTGGGAGGTCGACCCGTCGAGCGTCTACGCCTTCGGGTTCTATGTCTGGCAGCAGATCAATCGTTGGCCCGCCGATGGCCAGGCCGATTACCGCCGCAACCTGCGGGCCTACTCCGCCTTTCTCACCCCCTCCTGTCAACGCTATCTGGCCAAGGATTACGAGGATCGCGACCGTCGTCAGGAGCTTTCCGGCAGGGTGCGCGGCATCTATGAGATTCCCGGCAGGGGCTACCGTCCCGAAGCCGTGGAGATCCTCAGTCGCGACGCCTGGGTAGTCACCCTGGATATGGCCATCGACGAGCAGTACGCCGGCACGCCGGTTCGCGATCTGTTCATTCGCTACCCACTGCGGGTGGTGAGGGCCGACGTGGATCCACAGCGCAACCCCTGGGGACTTCAGGTGGACTGCTTCGATGGCATTCCCCAGCGCCTATCGGTCCCAGAAACCGTGACGCAAGGAGGCTCCTCATGAAGCGGGTGATACTGGCGGGCTTGGCGAGTGTGTTACTCATCAGTCAGGCCATGGCAGTGGAGGTCATGCACTGGGAGCGACGCCCCCTGGAGATACCGCTGCCGGTTAATGAAGAGCGCATCGTCACCCTGGACCGCAACGTGCGCGTGGGGCTGCCGCCAGCGCTGGCCAACCCCGACGTGCTGCGCGTCCAGAGCGCCGGTGGCGTGCTCTACCTGAAGGCCTTTGACGCCTTCGAGACGCAGCGTGTGCGGGTGCAGGACGTGGAGAGCGGGGATGTGCTGCTGCTGGACCTGTCGGCCGGGGAGGGAGTGAGTAGCGAGGAGATCCTGGTGGTGGATAGCCGAAAGGCATCCCCGACCAGCGCTTCCTCGGGCAGCGGCGGGGCGAAGACGGTGTCGACCCCGCCATCGTCGGCGCAATCGCCTGGAGGTGACGCCCAACAGGCCTCCTCCACGCCGGTGCCGGTGCTGCTGACCCGGCATGCGGCCCAGTCCCTCTACGCACCGCAGCGGACCATCGAGCCCCTGCGCGGAGCGACTCGCGTGCCCATGCGGCTGCCCGAGTCGCTGAGCACCCTGCTGCCGTCACTGCCGGTGACTGCTACGCCCCTGGGCGCCTGGCGGCTCGATGGTTGGACGGTCACCGCGGTCAAGCTGGAGAACAACGATCGGCGCCGAGCCTTCGAGCTGGATCCGCGCTGGCTACAGGGAGACTTCTACTCGGCAACCTTCATGCACCCCTATCTGGCACCGCGGGGCTCCACGGAGGACACCACTACGGTCTTCCTGGTCACTCGGCGTGGCGGTCTGGACAGGGCGCTGATCCCGCTGGAGGCGCCGGAGGAGACCGAGGAGGGCACCTCATGACGCTGCGCAGCAATACCCTACTGAAGGTGCTGGTCCCGGCGCTGCTGGTGATCGTGCTGCTGATCCTGGTACGCGGCCTTAGCGGCGACAATGCCGGCACGGATGCCGAGATGGCCGAGGCAGACCCGACGCTGACCTTGAATGACGACGAGCTGAAGGCGCTCGGCATCGAGGGCGATACTCCGAGGGATACCGTGGCCACCCTGGTGGGGCACGTCCAGGCCATGCGCCGTGACCTGGAGCAGGCTCAAGCGGAAACTCAGGCGCTGCGTGATCAGAACGAGCAGCTGATGAGCCGCCACAAGGACGTGGACGGTGCCATCGACGAGGCACTGCGCCGTGAACGCGAACGGCTGCGTCAGGAGATCGCCCGGTCCAAGCCGGACAGTTCCATGCTGGGCACCTTGCAGCGTCAGTTGGACCAACTGCGCCGCCAGGTGGATGGGCAGCGTGATGATGACCTGCCCATCGGCCTGGGTCTTGAGGGAGGTAGTGGCCCTGATGGGACATCCTACTCGGGCCCTGGCTCGGAGCATGCGCTGACCTGGGTCGAGCCCCTGGATGCTCAAGAGGACGAACGTGGGCGGGGCGAGATGACCTTTCCAACCCGCTTCGGCGAAGCTGCTGGCGAGCTGAGCGAGTCGGCACAGCGTGCCACCAGCGCGGTGGAGAGCCGGGTGACGGGGCGTCCCGATGAATCCACCGTGGAGCCCGTCTACACCCTGCCGGAGAACTCCACCTTGATGGGCTCGGTGGCCATGACGGCGCTGCTGGGCCGGGTGCCGATCGATGGCACGGTCAACGACCCCTATCCGTTCAAGGTGGTGATCGGCCGCGAGAATCTCACCGCCAACGGTGTCACCTTGCCGGAGGTGGAGAGCGCCATTGTCAGCGGCACGGCCACCGGTGACTGGACCCTCTCCTGCGTGCGCGGCCAGGTCAACTCGATGACCTTCGTCTTCGAGGACGGCACCGTGCGTACCCTGCCGGCCCCTGAAGACGTCAACTCGGATGAGGGCTCAAACCGCACCACCCTCGGCTGGCTCTCCGACCCTCGGGGACTGCCTTGCATTCCTGGGGATCGCAAGACCAATGCCCAGCAGTTCCTGCTGACCAGCTTCATCCTGGGCGCTGCCGAGGCCGGGGCCGATGCCATGGCAATGAACGAGGTCACCACCAGTGTGGACAGTGGCGGAGTGGTGAGTGGCCTGACCGGCGACTCGGGCCGCTATGCCGCCAGCCAGGCCCTGGCCGGCGGTGTGTCGGACGTGCGCCAGTGGGTTCAGGAGCGTTTCGGCCAGACCTTCGACGCCGTTTACGTCCCGCCGGGGCAGCCGGTCGCCATTCATATCGAGCGTGAGCTGCCCATCGACTATGAAACCCAAGGAAGGAGGGTGCGATATGACCGCTCGAGTGCGGCCAATCTCGATCTGCCGTAGCGCCACCATGTCGATGGCGGCCTTGTTCACCAGCCTGACGATGACCGGGTGTGCGACCTCCCAGGAGGAGCTGATGCCGGTGGGCGACACCACCATGATGGAGATCTGGCAGCACCAGGCCGGCCACAGCACCGGTGAGCGCCGCCTGCTGGATGTGCGCAGCGAGCTGCGCCGTCCGCTGAAGAGTGACGATATGGTCACGGAGCAGCTGCGCTACAGCCGCGATGTGGGCAACGAGATCTACAGCCAGTTCCGCCGTCTGCCCAACCCGGACCTGGTGATGTACGTCTTTCCCCACCTGGCAGGCACGGAGCAAGTGCCGGTACCCGGCTACTCGACGGTGTTTCCCCTCTACCAACGCATCCAGTACGCCATGCCCGGTGAGAGTGCACGAGCCACCGCGGACTGGGTCGACGGGAGGACCCTCTGATGTCCCAGTTCGATGCGCTGATGAATCGCCTATTCGGCAGCGCCAAGGCCGATGACAGCAACCAGGCGAGGGGGCTGGATGAACTGCTATCGGCGCCGCCCCAGGCACGAGACCATGAGGCCCCGTCGATCGAGCCCGATGCCCTCGCTGCCCTGAGCCATGATATCCAGGGGCGGCCGTTGGCTCTGCCCCGGGGCAAGGCGCCCTCCGTTGCCGAGCTTCGCTCCCACTTCCGTCGGGCACCGTCGTTCAGCAACTACCTGCCCTGGGTGGAGTACCTGCCCGAGTCGGGCTGCTTCCTGCTCGAGGATGGGGTCTCGGTGGGGGTGGTAGCCGAGGTCTTTCCCATCGCCACCGAGGGGCGCGCACCGGAGTCCCTGGAAGCGATTCGCGACCAGGTCGAGGCCGCCTTTCAGGACAGCCTGCCCGAGTATGAGCAGCACCCCTGGGTGGTGCAGCTCTTCGTCAAGGATGAGGTCGACCCTCGCCCCGACCTGGAGCGCATGCGCGACTACGTGCGGCCGCGAGCCCGGGAAACCGAGTTCACCCAGGACTGGCTTGCGAGCATGGCCGCCCACCTCAAGGCCATCTCCAAGCCCGGCGGGCTATTCCAGGATGACGGCGTGACCCAGACCCGCTGGCGGGGCCAGACCCGCCGCACGCGCCTGGTGCTCTACCGTTGGCTCGGCAAGAAACGCAAGGCCGGGGAACGCCAGCGAGGGCTCTCCCCCGAGCAGGCCGCGAACCAGGTCTATGAACGGCTGGCCGCGGCCCTGAGCGGTGCGGGCCTGCGCCTGGAACGTTATGACGGACGCGCCTTTCACCGCTGGCTGCTACCTCGCTTCAACCCCCGCCCACGGCTGGCCCCCGATGACCCGGCGCGCTTCTACGCCCTGTGCGACTACCCCGAGAATGCAGAGGAAGTGGCCTGGAACTATGACCTGGCCGAGGGAATGCTCTTCAACTCGCCCCGGGGGGATGTCGAGACCGGGTATTGGTGGTTCGATGGTCTGCCCCAGTGCTGTGTGGTGGTGGAGGAGATGCGCCGGGCGCCGGTGGTGGGCCACCTCACCGGTGAGGTGCGACGTTCGGACGGCCAGGCCAGCAACGCCCTGATGGACAAGCTGCCCGAGGGTACCGAGGCGGTGCTGACCATCGTGGCCACGCCCCAGGAGCCCCTGGAGGACCACATCAACAGCTTGCACAGCAAGGCAGTAGGCGACAGCGTGCTGGCTCGGCAGGTTCGCGAAGACTGCGAGACCGCCCGCCGCTATCTGGGACAGAACCACAAGCTCTACCAGAGCACCCTGGCCTTCACCCTGATGGGCAAGGACGAGCAGGATCTCCAGCAGCGCAGTATGGCGCTGGCCACTCAGCTGCTACAGGTCAACCTCTCGCCGGTGGACCCCGAAGACGAGGTGGCGGGCCTGAACACCTATCTGCGCTGGTTGCCGATGAACTTCGATCCGGAGCAGGACCGCAAGAACCGCTGGTACACCCAGTTCAACTACGTCCACCACCTGGCCAACCTGGCGCCGGTGTTCGGGCGCGGCCGCGGGACCGGGCGCCCCGGGATGACCTTCTTCAACCGCGGTGGCGAGTCCTTCAGCTTCGATCCGCTGAGCCTCGAGGACCGCTCGGCCAACGCCCACATGCTGGTGTTCGGCCCCACCGGTGCCGGCAAGTCGGCCACCCTGAATGGTGTGCTGAGCCAGGTCATGGCCATGCATCGCCCTCGGCTCTTCATCATCGAGGTGGGCAACAGCTTCGGACTGCTGGGCCAGTATTTCGAGCGCAAGGGGATGAGCGTCAACCAGGTCAAGCTGTCGCCGGGCTGCGGGGCCAGGCTGCCGCCGTTCGCAGCGGCCACGCGGCTGCTGGAGAACGAGGTGGAGGAGCGACGCCTGGCCCGAGACGTCGAGGACGCCAACCCCTTCGAGGAGGCCCCCCTGGAGGAGGAAGAGGAGCAGCCCGACGAGGAGCGTGATCTGCTGGGTGAGATGGAGATCACCGCCCGGCTGATGATCACCGGCGGCGACCCCAAGGAGGAGCGGGAGTTTCGCCGCGCCGACCGGCGCATGGTGCGCGACGCCATCTACCGGGCGGCGGAGCGCTGCAGGGATGAAGGCCGCGACTGCATGACCCAGGACGTGCGCGAAGCGCTCTATGGGATCTCACACGACACGGAGATCCCCGAGGAACGGCAGCGCCGCGCCTACGACATGGGCGAGGCGATGGGGCTGTTCTGCGACGGCTTCGACGGTGAGGTGTTCAACCGCCCCGGCACCGCATGGCCCGAGTGCGACGTGACCATCATCGACCTGGCCCACTTCGCCCGGGAGGGCTACGAGGCCCAGCTCGCCCTGGCGGTGATCAGCGTGACCAACATGATCACCAACTTGGCCGAGCGCGACCAGTACAGCGGGCGGCCCATCGTCCAGGTCATTGACGAGTGCCACCTGCTCACCGTCAACCCGCTGCTCAGTCCCTACCTGGTCAAGGTGGGCAAGATGGGACGCAAGCTCTCCCACTGGATCTGGATGGCCACCCAGAACCTCGAGGACTTCCCGGACGCAGCCCGCAAGCTGCTCAACATGATCGAGTTCTGGCTGTGCCTCTACATGCCGCCGGACGAGATCGAGCAGGTCAGCCGCTTCAAGGAGCTCACTGCCACCCAGCGCAAGCTGATGGCCTCCGCCACCAAGGTCTCGAAGAAGTACACCGAAGGGGTAGTGCTGTCAGGCCGGCTGGAAGCGCTGTTCCGGGTGGTGCCTCCCAGCCTCTATCTGGCCCTGGCCGGCACGGAGGGCGAGGAGAAGGCAGAGCGCATGCGGGTAATGCGCGAGCAGGGCTGTTCGGAGCTCGAGGCCACGTTGGAAATCGCCCAGCGGCTAGACGAGGCTCGGGGGATCGGGCACGAGACGTAGATATCGGTTTAGAAAAGTTGCTAAAATTGGCCTAATCTTCCATTTCAGACGTTAAAATTAAACCGATTTGGTTTAAGATGAGTGTCATAGTTGGCAGATTGGGCAATCTATGGCGACGAAAGTAAACCAGCTGTGGCAGCAGATCCCCCACGGCGCCGTGGTCACCACGGCGTGGCTGGAGTCCCACGGCATCAGCGCCAACCATGCTGCCAAGCTCGCAGAGGCCCGCTGGTTGAAGCGTCTCGGGCGAGGTGCCTACTGCCGGGCGGGCGACCCGCTGACCTGGGAGAGCGGACTCTTCGCGCTGCAGGCGCTCAGCGACCCCGCGGTACCGCCGTTCTGGCCGGGTGGCCAGACCGCCCTGGCCCTGCAGGGCTTTGCCCACTACCTGCCGATGGGGCACGACACCATCCACCTGCATGGGGCGGAGCGCCGCTCCCAGCTGCCACTATGGCTGGAGAAAGCCGAGTGGGCCGGGGCTATCGATCTGCACCAAGATAAAGGGCTGCCGATGGATCTGCCTGGCAGCTTCACGGACTACAACCCGCCTAGGGTGGGTTTTTCCCTTCGGGTCTCGACGCCGGAGCGCGCCATCCTTGAGTGGATCGCCATTACGCCCAACGAGCTTCTGTTCAGCAGCGAGCTGGTGGATACCTTCACCGGGCTCAATACGCTGCGCCCGCGCCGGCTACAGGCATTGCTGGCAGGATGCCACTCGGTGAAGACCAAGCGCGCTTTCCTGGTGTTGGCCCGCCATGCCGGCCACGCCTGGTACCATCGACTGGAGACCCATGCCCTCGACCTGGGGAAGGGCAAGCGGCAGCTCTGCAAGGGAGGGCGGTTGGACAAGGAATATCAGGTCACGGTCCCGGAGGCGTTCACGGATGAGCATTGATGCCCGCTATCACGAACAGGTGCGCCTGCTGGTCGCGCTGTTGCCCTTTCTGAACGACGAGCCCTGCTTTGCCCTCAAGGGCGGCACGGCCATCAACCTCTTCGTCCAGCCCTTCCCGCGGCTGTCTGTCGATATCGACCTCGCCTACCTGCCGCTGGAGCCACGTGACGAGGCCCTGCACCACTGTCGCCAGGCGCTGCAGCGGCTATCACAGGCCATCGGCACCCAATTGCCTGGGGTTAAGGCCGAGCTCCAGGATAACCGCCGCGATGAGCTGAGGATCCTGGTGTGTCGCGGCCGCACCCAAGTGAAGGTGGAGGTATCACCGGTACTGCGCGGCACTGTGCATCCGCCTCAGCAGCTCGACGTGGTCGAGGCGGTGGAGGATGAGTATGGCTTCGCCTCGGTGCAGGTTGTGTCGCTGCCGGACCTCTATGGCGGCAAGCTCTGTGCTGCGCTGGATCGTCAGCATCCCCGGGATCTTTTCGATGTGAAACTGTTGCTGGATCAAGGCGGCCTGGATCGCAGCGTCTTCGAGGGCTTTCTGGTCTACCTGCTCGGGCACCCAAGGCCCATGAACGAAGTCATCAACCCGAGGATGAAGTTGCTCGAGGCCATTTACCGCAAGGAGTTTGTCGGCATGGCCATAACCGACATTCCGCTATCGCAGCTGGAGGATGTGCGCCATAAGCTGCTGGAACAGCTGGGTCAATTGATCACCGATGATGATGTTCGCTTTCTACTTTCGTTTAAACAGGGAAAGCCTGACTGGTCGCTATTTCCCATCGCGGATGTAGACCAGCTGCCCGCTGTAATGTGGAAGCTTGCCAATATCAGGAAGATGGAGGAAGAGAAAAATAAAATATCGTTAGAGGCTCTGGGACAGTCGCTGTTTGATTTAAGAGATGAGTAGGTTTTTTCACTGGACAGCATGCTAATCAATAGTTAGTGTATATTGAGTTTTTTATGCTGGCCTCTGTCGGGCAAAAGCGGGCACGGCGGAAAAGCAGCGTGTTCGTTCAGCTGTTATTATGCAATCGAAACGGGGGTATGAATTATGATCGATGAAACTAATCCGGCCGGGCGACTATATCGTATTCTGGGTGAAGCAAAATCTCAACCACAAAATCAAAAAGTCCGGCAGGTGTGGGCGAAAGCTCTTGATTGTGATGAGAATGATGACGCTGAGATATCTCGCCGTGTAGTGGAGGTTTACAGTTTGTCTAAGGAGGTGAAGGGTCTCATCGAGTTGTTGCCAGACCTGAATCATGAACTTTATCTAAAATCTTACGAGAGAGTTGATAAAGCTAGTTTCCGTTGAACTTGAACTCAAGTTGGCAGGGGCAGCAGCAAGCTCTTTCCGATGACCTTCTCGCGCGCTTGCAATTTTGTGCTGAAGAGCTTGGTCGGCATTACTCGGAGGAGACGTTAAGTGATGAGGATTTAGCGGAGGTAGATAGTCTAATCTCTGAGCTTTTCACCACCATATCACAAGGTGATATTGAGATCCCCTTGAGGATGGCGCTTCTAGAAGAGCTCGAAAAGATACGAAGATCTTTGGCGATTTATCGAATAAAAGGAGGTCGGGGTGTAAAGGAGGCGTTACAGTCTCTACTTGGTGCAGTTGTCGTTAACAAAGATGCCCTTTCCGAAGCAGGGGAAAAGAACCCAGCTATGCTAAGGAAGCTGGGTTCTCTCGTAGAGAAGCTGGATGCGTTTACCGCGAGAGCTTTGCGACTTCACAAAGTGCTTTCTGGCCCAATAGGTAAAGCATTGGGATTTCTTACAACCGGGTCACTGTAGGTCCTTGCGCATGCATAAAAATAGTGCATAAGAAAAATTCCAAGTTTCGATTCTGGCCGACATCTGCCCTGCCTGTTGGGGAAACAAGTAGGGTGGGGCTGATTAATCCTCAGTCCTCACCAGCCAACCCTCAACCGTCTCGGCACCGTACTCGTCTTTCCACGACTTCAGCGTCTTTTGGTTGCCGCCGCGGGTTTCGACGACTTCGCCGGTGTTGGGGTTCTTGTAGGTCTTTAGCTTGCGCTTGGCGCGGCCGGTGCTCGTGGTGCCGGAGGCCTTGGCAGCAGCCGGCTGTGGGTTCAGCAGCTTGATGACATCGGCGGCTGACTTGTCGAACTCGCGCATCAGGGCCTCGAGCTTGTCCTTGAACTCCAGCTCGGCCTTGAGGCGATCATCGTTCTTCAGCTTGTCGAGCTCTTCCTGGAGTTGCTTAAGCTGCTGTTCTTTCTGCATGTAGGTGTTGAGAATGGACATGGACTTCCTCGCGGTGGGTGAGTGTTGGGGAATATTATGGTGGTGGTTCGGGAATGATTCAATGTTCCTCGTCATTTAAACATGATGAGTTTGGCTGCGATAGCGATAACCCGATCCGTTGGCCTTTGATGACGGCTCCAGAAAATATCTCTAAACGGAATTAACATTTCTTGCTGTCTCTCTTGATGTACTCGGCAATGCTGTGCTCATTCCTTGTACTACTGGAGTGGCACGCATGGAGAGACACCACCCACGGCGCTGGCTGATTGCCTTTGGGCTGTCTGCCTGCCTGGCAGGCCCCGCACTCGCAGAGCAGACCACCGAAGTCTTTACCATCTCCGGACAGCCGGTCATCAATGTGCCATCTGGTGTAGCGGTCATCGAACTCGATGCGCCCGGCCGATTGGATGCAGAGTTGTCGCAAGACCTTCCTGCTGATCCTGAACTCGCGGAGGCCTTGATGCGCGAGGGCATGGCGGCGCCTGAGTGGCAGGAGACTGCCGACCGCTATGCCGATAGCTATCTCGGGCTAGCCAGGGCCTGGCAGCTGGGTGTGGAGAAAGTCCCCGCCGTGGTGATCGATGGCCGCCATGTGATTTACGGCCAGCCGGATGTGGCCGCGGCGCTGAGAGAAGCCGAGCGTCTACTGCGGCAGGAGGGGCGCCAATGATGCGCTTCAAGATCCTCGGGCCCTTGTTGGGCGGTGCGTTGCTGAGTCTTGGTGTGGCGGACAGGCCCGCCCATGCCCTGACGACGCCAGAGATCGTCGCGTCGTCGATTTCTACTCAGTGCCTGGACTATCAGGTCATCGGCATCTGCGTCTGGCTCAACTGCTCCTGGTCGGGCTGCTCGATACGCACCTCGGTCCAGGTGCGCCACTACGTCCCCGAGCTAGTGGTCTCCAGCTACGAGAACACCGGCGACAACCCCTGGCGGGAGGTGGCCACCCTCTCGCCACCCTTGGGCGATGCCTTGGCAGGCGGGCAAAGCACCTCGGATGGCAACCAAGAGCGACATGAGCACCTGCGCTTCAAGAACGTGAACGCCATCGGCCACCCCGCCGGCGGTGCCTTCAGCAGCTTCGCCAGCGCCTTCGGCATGTCGTGCGCTGGGGCAGCGACGCCTTTCCAGCCCTACCACCTTTCGACCCTGGATGCGTTGGCGTGGCGCAGCGGGATCCCCGAGTCGCTCTACCCCGAAGCCCTGACGCCCGGCATGCGTGAGCTGGGCCAGCCCGGCGACCTGTGGGGCAACGTCTATCCGCGCAGCGGCTTTCTGACCCAGGTGCATGACTACAAAACCGCGGCGACCATCGCCCAGCGCTCCGCCGACATCGTCACCCGCACCGGGCAGCCCCACGTCTACACACCACTGGTGGCTACTGCCCGTGACGGCTACTGGCCGCCCGGGCCGGTCAAGGAGGGCGATGCCACCACCCATCGCTGGCAGCGCCTGACGCCCAGCATGAGCAAATCCTGCCGGGTGTGGCCGGACCGCAGCGTGGCCGACACCTATAGCGACCGCCTGGACACGGGCGGTGACTACGCCTGGTCACTGTGGCGCCCTTATCGCTGCTGCAAGCGTCGTGGGCAGACCCTGCTCTACGCAGTCCCCTGAAGGAGAGAGGACGATGAAAGGATCTCGTATGCGGTGCGTCATCCTCATGCCGTTGGCAGGCGCCTTGGTGGTGGGGCTGCTGTCGACCCAAGCCCAGGCGCAGTCTGCCGATGCGCTCTATTACCAGGTTGGTGGTGCCTCTCCCTTCAGCGTTTCCGCTGGCCGGGGCTACAACCCCAACAGCCGCGGCATCGGCATCAGCTGGAACATGAACGCCTCCTGCGGCAACTTCGATATCGGCGCCACGGTCTCCAACCAGCTCAACGGCATCACCAATGGCTTCCAGAACCTGATGGGGACGGTGGTCCAGAACGCTCAGGGCGCCGTGGCCTCGCTGCCCGCCATGATCATTCAGCGAGCCAACCCCGGGCTCTACGACCTGCTGAGTAACGGGGTGCTGCAGGGGCGGGTGGACTTCGACCGGGCGTCGATGTCCTGCCGCAAGATGTCCGAGCGCATGGCCGATATGGTCACTGGCCAGGGATGGCAGCAGGTGGCCATGGCTGAGAGCTGGCAGAGCGCGGCCCAGTCCAACGCCGATGTCGTCGCGGCGCAGGAGCAGGTCGACCAGTCGGGCGGCAACCAGGGCGTGACCTGGGTGGGTGGCCAGCACCGCGGTGGCCAGGGTCAGGCGCCAATTCGTGTGGTAGAGGACACCGCACGCGCCGGCTACAACCTGCTGCATGGCCGTACCGATACCACCAGCACGGCCCCCATCGCCGGTGGCGGAGGCGGCTGGGGATCGGTGGCCACCAACGAGGGTACCTGGATCGGCGGCGGTGGGCTGTCGGCCTCTTCCGGTGCGGGCGGCTCAGGTACCGGCGGTGGTTCGGGGTCTTGCCTGGGTGGCATGTGCACGGTGTGGCAGAGCCCGGAAGAGGCCGCCGAGTGGACCCAGACCGTGATCGGCGAACAGTCGATTCGTACCTGCGACGGCTGCGAGCGCAGCGAGACCCAGGCCGGTAGTGGCCTGGTGCGTGAACTGGAACGTGAGCAGCAGGAGGTCTACGGTAAGCTGCTGAGGCTGATCGACGGTAGCGATCCCTTGACGCCGGACAACCTGCGCCAGGTCTCCGCCGGCGATGGCCTGACCGTCTCCCGCGGGGTGATCGAGTCGCTGCGCAGCGACCCCGAGGCCTCGCTGCTGATCCACCGCCTGAGCGGTGAGATGGCCCTGGCCAGAACCCTGACCAAGGCGCTGTGGGCGCGCCGGCTGCTGCTGGCCGGCAGCAGTGATCCGGGCATCGCCGACAACGAGCAGGGCATGTCGGCGCTGGATCGCAAGCTGGTGGCCCTGGATCGGGATATCGAGTCGCTGCGCTCCGAGATGGAGATCCGCCAGGCGCTGGGCAACAGCGCTGCCGGCATCGCCCTGGAGCGGGCTGCCCGGCGCAGCCATGGGGCCTCGCAGGGCGAAACCTTCAGGCCGGATGCGGCCCTGGACGGCCGCGGCCGCCCTGCCGGCGAGGAGGGCAGCGACGAATGACGCGACGCGCTTTCTCCTGGATGAACCCGGCCCGCTGGCCGTCGCTGCTGCTCGCCATGGCCGTGCTGGTCGTCATGTTCCTGCTGAGCGGCGCCATTCTCGCCGTCAGCGTGAGGCTGCTGGGAGGGCTCGAGGCCCACCATAGTGCCTGGCAGACCGCCTGGCCGTGGCTGCTGGCCTGGCGGCTGAGCCTCTACGCCGCGCTGGCTCTGGTCTGGTGGCGCAAGGTGCGCCCCCGGGCGGTGGTGCGACTGCGCCGAGATCGCGACGACGGGCGACAGGCGCTTGCCAAGCTCCGCCGGCTCGAGCTGATGGCACTGGGCATCCTGGTCCTGCTGGAAGTCACCAACCTGATCAACCAGCTGGGAGGTGCCTGATGGGGGGCTTGCTGACCGCGCCGCTGGTGGTGTTCGACTACTTCGCCAACGCCATGACGCTGCTGGGCTGGATCATCAACAACGCCATCTGGCACGTCATGGTCGGCACCGGCATCGCCGCGGTGCCGTTCATCACCCTGGTGCTCTCCGAGTGGTTTAAGGCCCGCCAGGAGGGCGACGAGGCGGGGACCAAGGGCATCCTCACGGTCAACCGCATCGAGACCCGGCTCTATGCCATGATCCTGGCCTACGCCTTCACCTGCCTGCCGCTGCTGCAGGTCCAGCTGGCCACCGCCGATATCGATGAGAGCCGCTCGCTGGAGTGCGGCACACGCCAGTTCGCCGCTGGCGGCTGGTCCGAGGGGGCGTTCGGCGCGACCGAGAGCTCGATCGGTGGCCAGCAGGCGAGGATTCCGCTGTGGTGGGCGGGCGTGCATGCGGTGTCCCACGGGCTCACCGCCGCGGCGATTCACGCCATTCCCTGCTCGACGGACTTCGAGTCCATCCGCATGGAGCTGGACCTGCACAGCGTCGAAGATCCGGGGCTGCAACAGGAGGTTGGCGAGTTCCAGCGCCAGTGCTTTGGCCCGGCGCGCAACCGGCTGCTGCAGGAGGGCGGGACCATCGAGTCTACCCGCGCCATGGACGTGGACTGGATCGGCTCGAACTACTTCCAGGCCACGCCCGGCTACTACGACAGCTTCTACGCCGGGCGGCCCATCGCTGGCTTCCCCTACGATGCCGACCGGGATGTCTCCCGTCCCAACACCGGCCCCGGCCTGCCCGGCTATCCCTCCTGCCAGGAGTGGTGGTCAGCCGAGAGCGTAGGCCTGAGGGCCCGGCTGCATGATGAGGTGGGCGCGGGGTTCTGGGATGGCTTCCGCAGCGTCTTCACCGGCAGCGACGCCGAGGACTATGTGATTCGGCGCTTGGTGAGCCCTCGCTCCGGCGCGGCTAGCGGCAACCTGGATCAGGCGGTGGTGGGCTTTCGGGGGCTGGATGGTGGTAGCAGCTTCTGGGATGCCACCGTCACCGCCGGTTCGGCCATAGGCGGCGCCCTGTCGATCCTCCCGTTCCAGGCCGGCATGGACATGCTCAAGCAGGCGCTGCCGATGGTGCAGGGCATCCTGGTGATGGCCATCATCATCTGCCTACCCTTCGTGATGGTCATCTCCAGCTACAGCTTCAAGGTCGCTGGCATGGCCACCTTCGGGCTCTTCGCCATGTGGTTTCTGACCTTCTGGTGGGAGCTCGCCCGCTGGATCAATTCGAACCTGGTGGACCTGCTCTACCGCAGCGACGCCGCCAAGCTGAGCTGGCTCTCCGCCGCCAACAACCTCTACGACCGCATGGTGCTGCAGTTCGTGGAGGGGATGATGTTTCTGGCGCTACCGACGCTATGGGTAGGAGTACTGAGTTGGGCTGGAATGCGGGTTGGGAGTGCCGTTGGCAGTGGCTTACGCCAAGGTAGTGGTGATGCACAGAGTGCTGGCAAGTCCGGCGGTCAGAAGGCTCAGGCCACTTCATCGGGCGGGAAGCTGTGACAGGCTTGCCTAACTCCAGCCTAAGGTATGTCGGCATGGATTGGGGTTATGACCTGCCTCCATGATAATCGTCTTCGTCCTCATCCATCCGCCACTCGCCGATATAATAGCCATAGCCTGCATGGCCGCTTCTCCAGCCGTCTTTCACTTCTTCTGCCTCTTCAGAATCCACAGACGCCGACTGGAGCATTCCCTGAGCCACGCCACCGGCCACCACGGCCGCACCACCGACCACCTTCCCCGCTCCACGAGCAAGTCGTCGCCACCCCTCCTGGGTGGTGGCAGTTTGGGCAGTAGACTTGGCCGCATCGGCGGTGGAGTCGCGCAGTACGCGCAGCACCTCCGTGGTACTTGCTCGAGTGTGCCAGCCATCGGACCAGCCGTCCTGCTGATCTTGGCGATGTGCCTGCTTGCCAGCTGCGACGGCTCGGGTCAGGAGTGATTTCAGCACCATGGGCCTCCCTCCCTGGGAATATCAGATCTTAAGCATAGACCCTATGATGGAACCCCTCTACCTGGGTCAATTGAGCGATGCCAAGTGTTCGATGGTCTCGGGGTACCTCTGTACGAGCCGAATCAAGGTCTTGGCCTGAGCATTGGGCTTGGCGCGCCCTTGCTCCCAGTTCTCCAGTGTCCTGGGGTTGGTACGCAGGTACATGGCGAACACCGGGCGAGACATATGCAGCTTCTCGCGTAGCGCGATGAGCTCACCGGCCGTGATATCGGGGACTTCCTCCAGTGCTACGGAGTGAGAGCGCAGCGTGCGCTTGCCTTGGCGCTCATCCGCCAGAGCATCAAAGCCCTCGACGAGCTCGTCAAAGATATTACGGCCCATGGTCATGTCCTCGCGTTGAGCTCCGCATCCAGCAGCTGTTTCAGGGTCTTACGCTGGGCTGGCGTCAGGTCATCCTGTGAATCCTTGTCGTACAGGGTGAACAGCCAGAACTGGGATCCACCCAGCCACCAGTAGTAGATGATGCGAACACCGCCCCGTTTGCCCTTCTGCCGCTTGGGGTCGCTGAACCGTACCTTGCGCAGCCCTCCTGTGCCCTGGATGACGTCTCCCGCAGCTGGGTTCCTGAGCAAGAAGCTCTGGAAGGCACGAAACGCAGCGTCGTCAAAGTGGCTGGAGCGATGCCGCTCGAAGGCTGGCAGCTCGACAAAGGTGGCTTTCATAGAGGTGTACGTAGTCTGCGTATATTTTTGCCGCTGCACCTAACTCTGTCAAGCGCCTCGATGCTCGGCCTAGTGGTATTACATCAGCAAATGGTGAAAATTCCAAAAGGGCGGAAAGGGGAGTAAGGGAAGTAAGGGAAGTAAGGGAAGGGGGCTCAAGGGGAAGGGGCTTGCCCCGAAAAGTTAGCATATTGCGAACCCCCCAAAGGGGAAAGGGCAAAGGGTTGCTGCCGGGAACCGGTGCTGCTCGACAGGACCACTGCCGCTTTGAGCACACGGCTGCCGTGCAGAAAGAAAACTCCACCGCTGCAGAAAGAGCTGCTGCTAACCTGCTGAATCTGCAGTTTCTTACGCCGCTTTCGGTGCCCCGCCTTCAGCAACGGCTCGCAGCAGTGCAGAATGAAAGACTGTCTGCATCTACCGACAAGGAGGTCGCCGTGGGCCTTCACCCTGCGCCGCGACATGACCAAGACCGGCATCTTCCGCGATATCGAGCCGTTCAAGCTGGTATAGGCCAACCTGAACGGCTCCTTCTCACAGGTACCTCTCGATGACGTCCCGCGTCTGCGCTGGCTCGAACACGGTGTCGAAGGCCCACTGGCCGAAGCCGCCCTGGTCGTTGACGGCCTTGACCCAGGTCTCCATGGCGGCACGCTTCTGGGCGTTCTGCTGGCTGTCCTGGCCCTTCACCTCGAGCACCAGGGTCCTGCCATTGGTGAGTCGGATCAAATAGTCGGGCACGAAGTTGCGCGAGGAGCCGCGCCACAGATCGAGAATTTGCACAAGCACATGGAGCGTACACCGCTGACGACTGAAAACCGCAGGAAGGTGGTGGCCGACTCGGCGGTGGAAGTGGGACCGGCCCTCTTCTTCAGCTTGCTGATCATCACGGTCAGCTTCGTGCCTGTGTTTACCCTCGAGGCCCAAGAAGGGCGGATGTTCTCACCGCTCGCCTTCACCAAGACCTATGCCATGGCCGCCAGTGCCGGGCTGGCGGTCACCCTGGTTCCGGTGCTGATGGGCTACTTCATCCGCGGCCGTGTACTGCCTGAGCACAAGAATCCGGTCAATCGGCTGCTGGTTGGGGCCTATATGCCAGTGCTCAAGGCAGTATTGAGATTCCCGAAGACGACAATCGCCTTGGTGCTGGCGATAACCCTGGTGGGCTTCTGGCCGGTCAGCAAGATCGGCAGCGAGTTTATACCACCCCTGGATGAAGGCGACTTGATGTACATGCCCACCACCTATCCAGGGCTGTCCATCGGCAAGGCAAGGGAGCTCCTTCAGCAGACCGATAAACTGATTGCCAGTGTGCCCGAGGTGGATACCGTGTTCGGCAAGATCGGACGGGCCGATACCGCGACCGACCCGGCGCCGCTGACCATGATCGAGACCTTCATTCAGCTCAAGCCACGGGAAGAGTGGCGAGAGGGAATGACCACCGACAGGCTCAAGAAAGAACTCGACAGCCTGGTGCGAATACCGGGGGTATCCAATGCCTGGGTGATGCCCATCTCGACGCGCATCGATATGCTGGCGACCGGGATCAAGACGCCGGTGGGCATCAAGGTGGGGGGAGAAGATCTCAAGCAGATTCAGTCCATCGGGCAGCAGCTGGAGACGATCCTTGCTGATGTTCCTGGTACCGCTTCGATCTACTCCGAGCGGGTGGCCGGAGGGCGCTATATCAAGGTCGATATCAACCGCGCTCAGGCGGCGCGCTATGGCCTGAACATTGCCGATGTGCAACAAGTGGTGGCGACCGCCATCGGTGGTCGGAACATCACGCAGACCATCGAGGGACTGGAGCGCTACCCGGTCAACCTGCGCTATCCACAGGATTACCGAGACTCTCCCGAGCGACTGGCCGAGCTACCGATCGTCACCGCCAATGGGCAGCGCATCGCTCTAGCCGATGTGGCGGACATCTACGTGGAAGACGGCCCACCGGCGATCAAGAGCGAGAATGCGCGTCCCAATGGCTGGACCTTCGTGGATATCGAAGGCGTGGATGTCGGCACCTATGTGCAGCGCGCCATGGACGTTGTGGCCGAGGAGCTCGAGCTGCCCGCCGGCTATTCTGTGACGTGGTCCGGGCAGTATGAATACATGTTGCGCGCCAAAGAGAAGTTGAGCTATGTGGTGCCTTTCACGTTGGCCATCATCGTGATCCTGCTCTACATGAGCTTCAAGCGCTTCAGTGAGGTAGCCATCATCATGGGCACGCTGCCGCTGGCCATGGTAGGAGCGATCTGGCTGATGTACCTGCTGGGGTATAACTTCTCCGTGGCCGTGGGCGTGGGGTTTATCGCTCTGGCAGGAGTGGCAGTCGAGATCGGGGTGATCATGCTCGTGTATCTCAACCAGGCGTATCAGCAGATGATCGAGCGCTGCCAATACAAGGGAGTACAACCCCGCCGGGAGACACTACGTCACGCCGTGCTGCACGGTGCTGCGCTGAGGGTGAGACCGGTAATGATGACGTCGGTCTCGACGATTGCCGGTCTTCTGCCGCTGATGTACAGCTCCGGCACAGGTTCCGAGGTCGTCAGTCGCATTGCGGCTCCGATGGTAGGGGGTATGTTGAGTGCTGTGATATTGACGCTTCTGGTATTGCCTTGTGTCTACTATCTGTGGAAATGCCGTCGAGTGAGCCATTCCTAGCTAACAGGCTCGGCGAGGCTGGGTGGCACATTATAGACGTTGCGAATGCAGTATCTTGAAGGTACCCAGCCTAACGCGAACGATTATTTGTATTATTGATGTGAGGATTGCCAGCGATGGTGCCTCTCGCCAGATTGATTGGCGCGTTGTGAGCCCAGATTCAGCTTGTATTCAGGCCTCGGGGCTATGCTGAGTCATAAGGGATCACGCTTGACGATGCGCGACCCCGCTGGCGTAACGTCGAACGGTTCGTAGAAGCTTGAACGTCGTGAGGAAATCGCCATGATTGCGTACCCACAAATCGATCCAGTGGCATTATCGCTCGGACCGGTACAGCTTCACTGGTATGGGCTGATGTACGTGGTGGGGCTGACGGCCGCATGGTGGCTGGGGCGGCGGCGAGCACACCGCCTCGGCCTGACCCACGATGATATCGGTGACCTGATCTTCTATGGCGCTCTGGGCGTCATCATCGGAGGCCGCCTGGGTTTTGTGCTGTTCTATGGTCTCGATCAGGTGCTGACCAACCCCTTGTGGTTGTTCAAGGTGTGGGAAGGGGGCATGAGTTTCCATGGGGGCCTTGCCGGCGTCCTGATAGCTGCATGGCTGTTCGCTAGACGTCGCCGTCTGGCCTACCTTAAGCTGACCGATTTCATCGCACCGCTGGTGCCGATCGGTCTGGGTGCCGGGCGCCTGGGCAACTTCATCAATCACGAGTTGCCGGGGAGGGTCAGCGACGTGCCCTGGGCAATGGTCTTCCCGCCCATGTTGGGATTGGGTTCCGAGCCGCGCCACCCATCAGCACTCTACGAGTTTGCCCTGGAGGGTGTGGTGCTGTTTGCCGTGCTGTGGTGGCTGTCACGGAAACCGCAATCGCAAGGTCTTATCTCGGGGCTATTCCTGCTCCTATACGGTACCTTCCGCTTCATCGTGGAGTTTGCACGCCTGCCCGATCCTCAGTTGGGCTTCATCGCCTTTGATTGGCTCACCATGGGGCAGCTGTTGACGGTACCAATGTTGGCAGCCGGTGCGCTCCTGGTCATCACTGCGCGTCGTAGCCAGCAAACCTTGGTTGCTGAAACGGGTCTGTGAGCTAGGTAAGTGCCATGGGAGACATGGCGATAGCAATTGAAGGATGTTAACGATATTACAGTACGAGGAGAAGTCTCATGACGCACAAAAAGCATCGGTTGGGAGTCTCTGAAACGACCTTGGTGAAACGGCACTTAAAACTTGACTCTCGCGATCTGGATGCGGTGAAAGCGGCTGTTTCGGATATAGATGAGCTCTACGGGCTAGACAGTGTTTCGTTCGATGAAAAGAAACGAAAGCTTCACCTGGCCTATGATGCTTCACGTCTCTGCCTCGACTGTGTTGAAGATATCCTCGAAAAACATGCGGTCGAAATCAGTCATGACTGGTGGAACCGCTTCAAGGAAGAGCATTATCGGTTTGTCGATCAGAATGTGAAGGACAATGCCAAGCAAGAGCCTTGGAGCTGCCATTGAGTGCTAGGCATAACCACGCACGGGCTAGCCTTGGGGTGAACGCTGCATGAAGCTACGCGTATTCCGCTCGGCCCCGGAGCTTCATGTCGCGCTTTTTGCCTTTCTGCTGAATCTGCCTTGGGAGTTTCTACAGGTTCCATTGTATGCGGGCATGCCTGCGATGCCACATTGGGAAGCTGTGCAGGCTTGTACCCAGGCGGCCCTTGGCGATGTGGTAATCGCGTTGATGGCGTATTGGTCGGTGGCTGTATGGCGTCGACGTCGTGACTGGCTTCGGGTCTATGGGACCAAGGAGTGCTTGGGCTTCGTGCTGGTGGGTGTCAGTATCACGGTGGCGATGGAGTGGTACGCGACGCTAGTCAGTCAACGCTGGGAGTATGCACCGCTAATGCCCCGCGTTCCGTGGTTGGGCACGGGCCTCTCGCCGTTACTCCAATGGTTGATCTTGCCGCCGCTGATGCTGTGGATGTCGTACCGTCAGCTGCTAGGATCTGAGGTTGTAACCAAAGAAAATATTTGACTATTGGGTAGCACATAGGTTCTACGCTTTGACCCAATTTTGTCAATGCATGCTCTACTCTTCGTTATCGGGCGAATGTCGGAATGTCAAGAGGCCTTTCAGTAGGATCCTGTTTCATGACCCAAGGAGAGAGATGATGGAGTCAATGGATAGAACCCCACAGTATGAGCAGAATAGCCTTTCTCTAATTGGTGCGATTGCCTTAGGTACCGGGGTCATGATTGGCGCTGGTATTTTTGCCTTGACGGGACAGATGGCCGAGATGACGGGAGAGCTTTTCCCATTAGCCTTCTTGTCGGCGGCACTAATCGTCTCCTTCAGTGCTTATTCCTATGTGAAAATGTCCAATGCCTACCCGTCAGCTGGTGGTATTGGCATGTACCTCCAAAAAGCGTATGGACCGACCCTGACCACCGCTTTTCATGCGCTTTTAATGTATTTTTCCATGGTGATAGCGCAAAGCTTCTTAGCGAGAACCTTTGGGTCCTACACGCTAGAGCTTTTCGATGTGGGGGATAGGTCACTGCTTGTCCCCTTGCTGGGTGTTGCGCTGCTGATATCTGCATTTTTACTTAACCTCTCCGCCAACAAGATGATCCAGGGTGTTGCCTCGGTACTCGGGTTCATAAAAATTGGTGGGATCATCTTGTTTGGGGTCATCGGTGTCATCATCGCCGACTCGGTCGGCATGGAAACCTCGGCGTCGGCGCCCGAGGGGTCTCTTGCAGGCTTCCTGGGAGCAACCGCGTTGGGGATCCTGGCCTTCAAAGGGTTCACGACGATCACCAACAGTGGTTCAGAGATAGAAGATCCCCATCGCAACGTTGGCAGGGCGATCATGATCTCGATCGCCCTATGTGTGGTGATCTACGCGCTGGTGGGCTTCGCTGTCGCCAGTAATCTGTCGCTGAGCGAGATCATCGAAACAAAGGATTACTCTTTGGCAGCTGCTGCGCGGCCGGCTCTTGGAGAGGCCGCTGTCTGGTTCACCGTCATTCTCGCCATGTTGGCCACCGCGGGGGGTATCATTGCCAGTATATTTGCGGTCTCACGCATGTTGGCGATGCTGACGGAAATGAAGCTGGTGCCGCATCGTCACTTTCATATGCCAGGAAGTATCCAGAAGCATACCCTGGTCTATACGGTCGTGCTTGGCTTAGTTCTGACGGCATTCTTTGACCTTAGTCGTATCGCTGCGCTTGGCATCATTTTCTATTTGATTATGGATATAGGTATCCATTGGGGAGTGTTGCGTCATCTGCGCAAGGAGGTTGATGCAAGCCCAACTGTGCTAGTGATTGCAATATTCCTGGATATGGTCGTATTGGCAGGCTTCCTTTGGGTAAAGGCTACGACAGATTATTTGGTATTAATTGTTGCTCTCGTGGTGATGGGGGCTATCTTGCTTTCCGAGCGGCTCTTTCTGTCTCGTAAAGGAGATTCTGCTTCAAACGAGAAGACTCATTCTCATTGAAGTTTCAAGTTTTCCTGCATCGGCTTTGCCGGGAATGCGCTCGATTGGCAAAACGTGAATAAGTCACCATCTGCCGGCAGGCTTGTGCGTAGGTGGCGTCAGACTAGAACCTGCCCGCCGAAGGGGGCACGGCAAAGGATGTCATGGCGAGCTGGGGAGATGAGTTGAATGAGGTGGGGCTGTTGGGACAAGCTATTCACGCGGTTGCTTATCCCGTAATACTGACCATCGGGAGAAAGAGAGATGAAACGACATCCTGTAAGGCTCATCCAGAGGCTGCGAGGGCAGGTTGGCGACTTAGTCATCTTGAGCGTGCGCCGAGCGATCAGCCGGCTACAGGAGGCCGGTAGTCCCGTTCCGCTGGTGCGGAGTGCGAGAGTATCGCACGAATTCTCTGTCACGGAACTGGATCTTTCCAAATCCGTCATTCTGCGAAATCCTGAATGCCTTACGTCCAACTGAATGTCGCAGCAGGCCACGGGCCAGGGGCAAAAGTGCGACAGACATCCTGTCCTAGGAGGTGGTAACGCCTTGGAATCTCTCTCGTCTGTCGGTTTGCTTGGCGCTTTCGCCGGTGGTCTGATCTTTTTGCCTTGCACACTGTCGTTGCTGCCTGCCTACCTGTCGGTAGTCACGGGCGGGGTGCCGGAAAGGCTGACAGGTGGCTCGAGGCATTGATCCTAAGCGCCTTCTTCGTTTTCGGTTTCAGCATCGTGTCCAGCCTGCTGGGCCTGTTCACGACCGGGGTGTTCCGCTTGCCGATGTTCGAGCCCCCTTCAGTTCACACCGAACGTCCAGGTTACATTATAGCTGACCGGGCTGCTGAGGCTGCTTGGCTGGTCATTCAACAAACGTCGGTCTGGATGACAATCCAGCTGGCGAAAGGAGAGGGGATGATGCCTTTGTCGAAAGTTCACTCCGGGTCAGCGAGACAGGCCTCACTGTGGCAGCTCCGAATGCGCACACTGGTGGGGATGCTGGCCGGCTGGCTGGCATTTTCCGGCCTCGTTCTGGCCCAGGAGGAGGACAAGAGGACCCTCGGCCATTTTCCGCTGCCCGAGACGGGAAACGTGATAGGTGACACCTACCGCGTATCGGTGGCAGATCAGGAACAGACCCTGATCGACATCGCCAGGCAACACAACCTGGGGTATAGGGAGATCGTGCGCGCCAATCCAGACGTGAGTCTCTGGATTCCCGGCGAGGGTACCGAGGTGACCATTCCCGGACGCTTCATCCTGCCCGAAGCCGAGCGCACCGGTATCGTCATCAACATCGCCGAGCTGCGCCTCTACTACTACCCGGAGGTGGGCGATGGTGAGACGTCACGCGTCGAGACTTACCCCATCGGTATCGGTCGCGAGGGGTTCGATACGCCACTCGGCGTCACCGAGACCACCATGAACATCAAGAATCCCGCCTGGTATCCACCCGAGTCGGTACAGCGAGAAGCCAGAGAGCGCGGAGAGGAGGCGCCAAGCGTGGTCCCTCCTGGCCCGGATAATCCGCTGGGGGACCATGCCATTATCCTGGGGTTCGATGGCTACTTGATCCACGGCACCAATCAGCCGGATGGCATCGGCATGCGGGCAAGCCGAGGTTGCATTCGCATGTTTCCCGAAGATATCGAGTCGATCTTCGACCGCGTACCCGCCGGCACCCAGGTTCAGATTGTCGATCAGCCCATCAAGATCGGCTTGGGTAGCGGCCGGCCCCTCGTGCAGGTGTTTCCTCCTCTGGGAGAGGAAAAGCATGATATGTCGACACTGGCCGACACTCTCGCACGCCTCGATCAACTCGGCAGCGAAGGCATAGCCTTGGACTATGGGCAGCTCGCGAGGCTGCTCGATGCTTCGAGCGGTCGCATCATGGCGCTGTCCCCAGCGCCGCCGGACGAGCCGGAGAGCCAAGAGGAGGATCTGCGCTACGGAATCTATGCCGAGTTGGCACACAGTGGGAAAGACCGGCAGCCATAGGATCGCCCAGGGTCTCGCAGGGTAACGCCATAGCGTTGGCGGCACCCGCTTGCGGCAGGACAAAGCTCGCCTCGAGGATCACCATTTCCACGCTGGGGATGGAGGAGAACTCTTGATCTCTACACGCTCTGGGCTAACTGCTGTTGTGGGAGGTCTTGCTGAACTGGGCGGCGGCCTGCCGATTGGCCATTGTCGTCTCGCCTACCTTCGTCGGGTAGAGCCATCCGTCTAAGTAGAGGACGTTACCTCAGCGGGGTATGCACTCGATGTTGATATGATCTCCGACCTGATCAGAACAGAAAGAAGGTGGGTGGAAGGAAGAGCATGGCCACTGCCAGAGACGATTGACCGGATGAGAAAGGGCCAGTAGGGCATCGGTGTCGTATGTCTGGCACCGATGCCAATGGGCTCTTTTTCAGCTTGCCTCCTGTCGGTTGGTGTGGGTCGTTTTCCTGGCGTTAACAGCTTCTGGAGCACATGACACGGGCCGTTCTGTCACGATATTGATCGGCACCGCAGGGCAGCTGGCGTTACGTTACTCATCCCGGTCACCGTGATGATGCCCGAGATGACGGTGCATCAGGAAATGCATGCCGAGACAGAGTGCCAGCGGCAGTACCAGCCAGGCTCCGCTGGCAAGCGATTGGCCGTGCCACATGAAGAGCAGCACAGCGCCTCCCATCAGCACCAGGCAGGCGGTCATCATCCATTTATGAAGCGCCCCGCCATGTGGTGATGGTGCCTTCTGCGGCTCGGCCTCTCTTGTGGGGCGTTTGGTGGGATGTGGCTGTGTCATGAGAGGTCTCCCTTGGCAGGGGACTGGTCCGATTGGGCTGCAGTTGATGGCTCACGGCGGGGTTGCTCCCGGGCATAGCGCCGTTTGAGCAGCAGCGAGTTGCCGATCACCGAGAGCGAGCTGGTGGTCATGGCGATGACGCCGATCATGGGGTGCAGCAGCCCGATGGCGGCGATGGGAATGGCGGCCACGTTATAGGCGCTGGCCCAGATCAGGTTTTGGACGATCTTGCCGAAGGTGGCACGGGAGAGGTGCATGGCGTCCACCACGGCAGTGAGCTCGCCGCGTACCAGCGTCACGTCCGCCGCCTCGATGGCCACGTCGGCGCCGGCGCCGATGGCGATACCCACGTTGGCCTGCTTCAGCGCCGCGGCGTCGTTGATGCCATCGCCGACCATGGCCACGTGGTTGCCGTGTTTTTCTTGAAGGGCGCGGATGGCATCGACCTTGCCTTCCGGCAGCACGCCGGCCTGGACTTCGTCGATGCCCACCTCTTCAGCCACGGCGCGGGCTGCGCGTTCATTGTCGCCGGTGATCATCACCACATGCAGGCCGAGGTCGTGCATGCCGCGGATGGCTTCCACCGACTCCTGCTTGAGGGTATCGGCCACGGCCACCAGGCCGAGTGCCTGGCCGTCGGCGGCGACTATCACCACGGTGCGGCCCTTGCCCTCGAGCTCGCCCATGGCGTCATCCAGGGCCTCGAGGCCGGTCACGCCTTCCTCTTCGAGCAGGCGTCGGTTGCCGATCAGCACGCTCTCCTCGCCGACCTTGCCCGAGACACCGCGCGCACCAGTGGAACGGAACTCGCTGACCTCGCCGGGTTTCACGTCGCGCTCCCGGGCACCGTCGACGATGGCCCGGGCGATGGGGTGCTCCGAGGCGTTCTCCACGCTTGCCGCCAGGGTGAGCAGGCGGTTTTCGTCGACGCCCTCGGCGGCGACGGCCTCGGTGAGTTTCGGCTCGCCGCGGGTAATGGTCCCGGTCTTGTCGAGTACCATCACCTTCACGTCCTTGAAGGTCTGGATCGCCTCGCCGGAACGGATCAGAATGCCACGCTCGGCACCGATGCCCGAGCCGACCATTAGCGCCGTGGGGGTGGCCAGCCCCAGGGCGCAGGGGCAGGCAATGACCAGTACAGCGATGGCAGCGAGAATCGCCAATACCGGCGTAGCGGCCTCGGGGTTCACCCAGGGCAGGAAGGTCGCGCCCCAGTCGAGGATCGGCCGCAACGCATCCGGGAACAGTGCCCAGGCCGCGAGGCTCACCAGGGCAATGGCCAGCACCGCCGGCACGAAGCGGCCGGTCATGCGATCGGCGAATTCCTGGATGGGCACCCGCGAGCCTTGCGCCTGATCGATCAGGCGCACCACCTGGGAGAGGAAGGTATCGCCGCCAACGCGGGTCGCCTTGACCCGAAGTCGCCCCTCCTTGTTGATGGTGGCACCGATCACGCTGTCCCCGGTGCTCTTGTAGACCGGTATCGACTCGCCGGTGGCGATGGACTCGTCGAGATGGCTCTCTCCCTCGACCACCTCGCCGTCGGTGGGAATCTTGTCCCCGGGGCGCACGATCATGATGTCGCCCGGGGCAAGCTCCTTCACCGATACCTCGATCTCCTCGCCATCGCGCTCCACCCGTGCGGTCTTGGCGCCCAGGGTCATCAGGCGGCGGATGGCCTGGGAGGCGCGGCCCTTGGCCAGTGCCTCTAGGTAACGCCCCAGCAGGTGGAAGGTCATGATGGTGGCGGCCATCTCGATGAATGAGGTCATGGGGTAGACGAAGCCAGCCAGACCGATCAGGTAGGGCGGCAGGCTGCCCATGGAGATCAGCACATCCATGTTGAAGGTGCCGTTCTTCAGCGAGCGCCAGGTCGACTTGTGGGTGGCGATCCCGCCGTAGAGGAACACCACCGGAAAGCCCAGCACGGCGATGAGCGCCAGATACCCCGGGATCGGCTGCCAGAACATGTGCGGCATCATCAGCAGCATGATCAAGGTGGTGGGCACGGCGGCGATGATCAGCCGCTTGCGGGCCTGGCTCAGATAGGCTTCCTCGATCTCGGCGTCGCTGTCGGCGTCCTCCGCCTCGTCGGTCTGCACGGCGGCCACGTCGTAGCCGGCCCCTTCCACCGCGCTCTTGAGCGTATCGCCATCGGGGCCATCGGCGGCAACCGCGACCAAGACGCGATGGCTGGCGATATTGGTGTCGATCGATTCGACCCCCTCGAGCCGTTCCAGGGTGCTACGGATGATGCCGGCGCAGTGATCCGATCCCATGCCGGGAACGGTCAGGCGGACCTCTTGCTTGCCGCTACCACCACTGACGGCGGCCACGTCATAGCCGGCGCCCTCGACGGCTTCCTTCAAGGTGTCGCCGTCGGGCCCACCTGCCTCGATGGTCACGCTGACATGGTGGCTGGCGATATTGGTCTGGATATCGCCCACCCCATCGAGGCGTTCCAGTGTCTTGCGCACGATACCGGCACAATGGTCGCTGCCCATGCCGGGTACCGTCAGGGTGGTCGTTCTTGTCACGGTGTCTCTCATCCCGTATCTCCTACTGGCGAAGCCGAAGGGGCGGCTCTTCTGTGGCCGCCCGGACGTTCTGGCGCTTCAACCGAAGCGAGTCAGTGATGCTCGTCGTGGTCGTCGGGATCGACACCACCCTCGGGTTTCGCCTGTTGCAGCTGCTGAAGCTGCTCATCGGTCATGAGGTCATGCATGGCATTTCGCATGCGCACCATCTCGGCCATCATCTCGCCGTGCAGCTCGGCCATCTGGCCGTGCAGCGCCTTCACCTCCTCGGCGTCGGGGCGTTCGCCGTGCATCTCGGCCATCAGGTCGTCGCGCAGGTTCATCAGGCGTCCCATGCGCTCGAACTGGGTGGGGCGGTGTTCCTGCATCAGTTCACGCATCTCGTCGCGCTGCTCCGGCTCGAGCATTTCCTGCATCATGCCCATGCCAGCGCCGCCCATCATCGAGCAGGGCATCATCCCGCCACCCATCATTCCACCCATCATGCCGGGCCCCATGCCTTCCTGGCCGCCGCCCATCATTCCATCCATCATGCCGGGCCCCATGCCGCCCTGGCCGCCGCCCATCATGCCACTCATCTTGCCGGGCCCCATGCCGCCCTGGCCGCCGCCCATCGTTCCACTCATCATGCCTGGTCCCATGTCACCTTGACCGCCGCTGCCGCTCATCATGCCGCTTCCTTGATCGGGCTGATTGGTCGGCATGCTCTGGGCGAGGGCGACGCCGCTACCACTGGCACCGAGTATTAGGGCGAGTCCGAGGGCGAGAGTGTGCTTGCGAATCTTCATGATCGTTCTCCTGGCGAGCTTTTGGGCCCATTCAGGCCCTTTGCTTGCATTATTTCGGCTGTGTGCTGCACACAGGTCAATCTCATGCAACAACGACTGGGGGTGTGGAAAGTTACCCAGGACTCAGGATCTGAATCGTTGTGTCAGCAGATAGACGGGAAGCGGAGAAGGATCGGGCAGGGCTTGTGGGACACCAGTGCTGGCGATTAGTCGAAGAGTCGGATCCATACCGCCCCAGGAGGGGTGAACAGTCGCGAATTTGATGTCCTGCTGCGGCACATGCGTCATGGCACCGACGAGGTAGCGCGTACCATGACCGTGATGGCAGTTGGGGGTATCACGGGGGGCGTCGAGGTGTTGCCCGGTCTGTGTGCTCCCCTGAAGGAAGCCGGTCTCATGGTGAGCGTTAGACTGAATCGCAACCAGGAATAGACCCAGTAGCATCAGTACGGCCATACCGATACGCAGCCACGGCAAGGCGTGGGCAAGGCTGAGGCGGCGTGTCGGTGGGCTCTTGGCCATAATGGCAGACAAATTGTTGAGAAGTGGCTCTCTCACCTTAGACCAGTGATGCTAACCGTCCATTGATATGCATCAAGATCGAAGAAAGCAGGAAACGTATGTGCAGGGCCCAGGTTGTCAGATTCAGTCTTCACCATGAAATACTGCCTTTAATCCTGACGCGGTGTGTGGCTAACCATTGCTATCACGCGAGGATGATAGTGAATAACGAAAGTGAGGATAGCGGTAACGAAAAGCACGATCGCAAGACCCCAGTACGTGCCGAGCGCACTACCCACGAACAGCAATCCGGCACCGGCAGACCCAACGGCCTGCCCGAGGCTGGACAAAGCGGTCTGCTTGCCCAGCGCCGCACCCTGTGCCGGTCCGCTGGCCAGGGAGACCTGATAGGCGAGCAACGGAATCAACAGCCCCGATCCAGCCCCCAGCAGCGCAACCACGACGACTGCCTGCCAGAAGCCCGAGGCGTAGGGGAGGCCAAGAATGCCCATGGCCATCAACAGGAAGGCTCCGCCGATCAAGTGGCCGGGGGTGAGTCCTTTCGGCGGGTGTGCCGACCACAGCAGCTGCACCGCCAGCATCACCAGGCTGCACTCCGTGAACAGCAAACCGACCTTGAAAGGATTGAGGCCGATCGATTGCCGCCCCTGCAGGCTGAGGCCCACCTCAAAGGCCCCCAGGCCGAGCATCGCCAGCAGCGTAAGCGCCAGGAAGCCACCGACGGCCCGAGGTGACGCTGGCTCCGAAGCGGGTGCGTCGGAAGAAGAGCGCTGTACCGGCTGTTCACGAACGTGGTGGTAGGTCAACAACCACACCCCTGCGGCGAATCCTGCCGTGGCCACGAAGGGCCAAGCCACCGGCCCGCCGAGCACCATGTCGGATTGAGGCATCACCATGGGAATGCTGGCGAGCCAGCCGCTGAGCATGGGGCCGGACAAGAAGCCCAGGGTGGCGGTGGCACTGAGCCAGGCAAATCGCCGAGCACGGAGCGTGGCATCGTCACACTCGGCCGCCTGCGCCAGTGCCACCGGGATCACTGCTGCCGCAAAGGCGCCGGCAAGGGCCCGTACTCCATAGGCGAGTGGCAGGTTGCGCGTCAGGCTGAATCCCAGCATGGCCAGCGCAAACCCTGCCAGCCCCCATAACAGGACGGGGCGACGGCCCAGGCGGTCGGAGAGACTACCCCACAGTGGGGCGAAGCCGAACAAAGCCAGGGTATACATCCCCGTTAGCAGCCCGGTGTGCCGCGATACGTCCCCAGGGGTGGTCACCGCCAGCACCCGGTCGAGGAACAGCGGCAGGATCGGCAGCACCGTGCCGTAGCCGAGGAAGACGACGAAGGTGGCGGCGAGCAGGGCAGTGAAGCCCGCGCCTGATTTGGTGAGGACCCCCACCACTAGTGAAAGACCATACCGGCGATATGAAAGCCGGCATCGACGTGGAGCACTTCGCCGGTAATGCCGCTGGTGTAGTCGCTGGCCAGCACCAGGGCGGCGCGACCGACCTCATCGGCTTCTACGGTGCGGCGCAGCGGTGACCGCTTGACGGACTCATGGAGTAGCTCATCGAAATGCTCGATGCCGGAGGCGGCCCGGGTCGCCACCGCCCCCGCAGAGATCGCGTTGACACGGATATTCCGCGGGCCCAGCTCGTGAGCCAGGTAGCGTACCGAGGCCTCCAGCGCGGCCTTGACCGGACCCATGACGTTGTAGTGGTCGACGACCTTCTCGGCGCCGACGTAGCTCAGGGTCATGAGGCTGCCGCCCCGGTCCATCAACGGCTCGGACAGCTGGGCCATGCGGATCAGCGAGTGACAGGAAATGAGCATCGACTCGGTGAAGCCTTCGGCCGAGCAGTCCGTGAGGCGTCCGTGCAGCTCCTCCTTGCGTGCCCAGGCGATGGCATGCAGGAGGAAGTCCAGCCGCCCCCACCGCTGGCGGATGGCGTCGAACACTGCCTCCAGCTGTCCTGGTACCGTCACGTCACAGGGGAGAAACAGCCCGGCGTCCACTTCCCGGGCCAGTGGCTCGACATGGGGGCGAGCCTTGTCGTTGAGATAGGTGAGCGCCAACTCCGCACCGGCATTGCGGAAGTGCTGGGCAGCCGACCAGGCCAGACTCTGATCGTTGGCCACGCCCACCACCAGGCCCTTGCGGTCATTCAAGTTGAGGTATTCCATGTGCATTCTCCGTCACTTCCGGTGTCCAGTGCCCAAGGTCTTCTGCCGCGCTGCGAGAGTCTCCAAGATGATATGCCGCTTGCACAGGCAGTGTAGGCAGGTGCAGTTGCAGCAGTCGGGGGGTCGTGCAGGGGGATGCGCCCGTGGCCGATGCGCGGGGCCGGGACGACCGAGGTCTGGGTCAGGATGAAGGCCCTCTACGCTCACTCACGTCTCAACCCATGCTGGCGGTGTCCCCTAACGTAGCGCTCGGGGTTCGCTTCGAATTGGTCGCGGCAGGCCGGCGAACAGAAGTAATAGCGCTTGCCCTGGTATTCACTCCCCGTGGCGGCGGTCTTGAAGCTGATTGCCATGCCACATACCGGATCCACGAAAGACTTCTGTTCCACTCGTTCATGGTTCATCGCGGTTCGCCCCTTGTCATTATTCAGAACGGTGCATACGGGCTGCGTCCCCCGTCTACACATGCAGCCCGTCATCTAGCTCCAGGATGCGGCCATTGATGTAGTCGTTATCGAAGATGAACTGTACCGAGTGTGCGACCCCTTTGGGGCCAGCCGTCTCTCCGGGATCTGGGCCCGCAGCTTGTCGAGGACCTTGTCGGGCATCGCCTCCACCATGGCCCGGTAAAACCCCCGGGCGATGGCCGCGACGCAGGTATTGTGGCGGGCGAAGTCCTTGGCCCAGGTGGCGCCCATCGCATCCCCCCGGATCGGTTACTCGGCCGTCAATAGCATCTTGATGGCCTGCTCCTTCGATGCCCGGGAAAACACGTCGTAGGCCTTCTCGATGTCGTCGAGCTTGAAGCGGTGGGTCACCAAACCTGCGGGCTCGACGCCACCGGCCTCGACGATGCGCATTAGCACCGGGGTCGTGTTGGTGTTCACTAGGCCAGTACGCACCGTGACATTCTTGATCCAGAGATCCTGCAGGCGGAACTCGACGCTCTTGCCGTGCACGCCGATATTGGCGATATGCCCCCCCGGGCGCACGATGCGCTGGCAGATATCGAAGGTCTCGGGGATTCCCACTGCTTCCATGGCGACGTCCACGCCTTCGCCACCGGTCAGCTCGTCGATAGCGTCGAGTGGATCCCGGGCGATGGTGTCGGTGGCGCCGAGCTGCTTGGCCATGGCCAGACGGTTCTCGTCGGGGTCGATCATGATAATCCGTGCGGGAGAATAGAAGCGCGAGGTCATCAGGGCCGCCAGGCCGATGGGCCCCGCGCCGACAATGGCCACCGTGTCGCCGAGCCCTACCTCGCCGTTCAAGGCGCCGATCTCATGGCCGGTAGGCAGAATGTCACTGAGCATCACCGCCGCGGCGCGGTCCATGTCCTTAGGCAAGCGGTGCAGGCTGTTGTCCGCGTGCGGGATACGCACGTACTCGGCTTGGGTGCCGTCGATCAGATGACCGAGGATCCAGCCGCCGTCGCGGCAGTGGGCATAGAGACCCCGCTTGCAATAGTCGCAGCGGCCACAGGAGGTGATGCAGGAAATCAGCACCTCATCGCCGACCTGAATATGGCTGACGCCGTCGCCGACTTCCTCGACGACGCCGACGCCCTCGTGGCCGAGGGTACGACCATCCTCCACGGCGGGCACGTCGCCCTTGAGGATGTGCAAGTCGGTGCCGCAGATAGTGGTATGGGTGATGCGCACTACCGCGTCCGTGGGCTTGGTCATGCTCGGGCGCGGCTTTTCCTCCCAGCGTCGCTGGCCCGGTCCGTGATAGACGAGTGCTTTCATGATGTTACCTCATTGAGTGGCACAGCTCGGCAGCTCATGGAGAGCTACGCATTCGGGTCAATTCGCGGTTACAGTTGCACCGCTTCCTCTAGCAGGCCCGCAGGACGGGCTCATTACTCCAGTACATAACGCCCTGGCGCTTCGTCCAGCGCTGGATAGCCTCTGGTCACCCCCGGCTCCCGAGCGGGTATGCGCTGGGTACTGTGACCTTCCAGCCAGCCCTGCCAGCAGGGCCACCAGGAGCCGTCATGATGCGCGGCAGTGGCCTGCCAGCCATCCGGATCCATGAAGGGGTCCTCAGCCTGGATGGTCGAGATCTGGTGGAAGCGGCGGGAATCACCGGGCGGGTTGACGATGCCGGCGTTGTGCCCGCCGCTGGAGAGCACGAAGGTGACGTCCGCCGGCGTCAGCCACTGGACCTTGTAGACGGAGCGCCAGGGGGCGACATGATCCTTGAGCGTGCTGACGGCGAACACGGGAATCTCGATGTCGGTCAGCGATACGGGCCGTCCGTCCACCCGGTAGCGCCCACCGGCGAGGTCGTTGTCGAGGAACAGCCACCGGAGGTACTCGCTGTGCATGCGCGCCGGCATGCGGGTGCCGTCGGCGTTCCAGGCCATCAGGTCGAACATGGGCGGACGTTCGCCGGCGAGATAACTGCGCACCATCCTCGACCAGATCAGGTCCTGGGAACGCAGCAGCTGGAAGGCGCCGGCCATCTGCCGGGTGTCCAGATAGCCCCTGACGGCCATGAGGTCCTCGAGGAAACGCACCTGATCCTCGTCGATGAACAGCATCAGCTCACCGGCCTCGCTGAAGTCGGTCTGCGCGGCGAGCAGCGTCAGGCTGGCCAGGCGATTGTCACCGTCCCGGCCCATGGCGGCCGCGGCAATCGACAGCAGCGTCCCGCCCAGGCAATAGCCCACGCCGTGGACACGCTGCTGCGGGCAGATGGCCGTGACCGCGTCGAGGGCCGCCATGACCCCCAGCCGCCGGTAGTCGGCCATGCCCAGGTCCCGCTCCTCGCTGCCCGGGTTCTTCCAGGAGACGACGAACACCGTATGGCCCTGGGCCACCAGGTAGCGGATCAGGGAGTTCTCCGGGGAGAGGTCGAGGATGTAGTACTTCATGATCCAGGCCGGCACGATCAGCACCGGTTCGGCATGGACCTCCTGGGTGGTGGGCGCGTACTGGATCAGCTCGATGAGCCGGTTGCGGTAGACCACCTTGCCAGGCGTCACCGCCACGTCTCGGCCGACCCGATACGCTTCGACCCCCACCGGCCCTTCGCCGGCCTGGCGTCGCTGCCAGTCCTCCAGCAGATTGGAGGCACCACGGGCCAGGTTGGCGCCACCCTCGCGCCGCGTCTGCTCCTGCAGTTCGGGGTTGGTGGCGAGGAAGTTTGACGGCGACCAGATGTCGAGCATCTGCCGCGCGCCGAAATTCACCATCGCCTCATGGTGGCGCGAGACGCCCGGTACGCCGGTGGTGGCCACATGCCACCACTGCTGCTGCAGCAGGAAGCCCTGATAGAGCATGTTGAAGGGCCAGCGCTGCCAGGCCTCGTCGCGAAAGCGTTTGTCCTGGGGCAGCGGCTCGATGCAGGGCTCACACGGCGCCTGGCCGGCGCGCTCGCAGTAGCTGCCGAAACGTTGCCACTTGCGCAGGGCCTTGCCGACGAGTTCCGTCTGCTTGTCCGGTGACAGCAGCAGGTGTTGCGCCCAGTCCCACCAGGCCTGCTGGACGGCGGTCGGTGACAGCCCCCCTGTGAAGAGGCTCATCATGGCGTGCAGGCGCGCGTCGGTGGTCGTCGCCGGTGGGCTCGCTGTCGTCCCGTCGATGGTGGCTCGGGTGGTGGTTCGGGTCGTGGTGTCCATCAGCGCACCTCCCTGGGGCAGCAGGCCGACTCGGGTTGCGGGGAACAGCAGAAGGTGGATTCCGCTTCGTCAGGGGAGGGCACGGGCAGGCGGATCCCCGCGCGGTACATCAGCGCCGCCACGGCCAGTCCGGCCAGGCGCGCCTCGGGCGGGTCGGCCCGGGAACTCAGTACCGCCGGCACCGTCAGCCCCATGACCACCCCGGCCGCCGTGGCGCCGGCATGGTACTCGAGGTTCTTGGCCAACACGTTGCCTGACACCAGATCCGGCATGAGCAGGATGTCGGCCTTCCCCGCCACCGGGGAGTCGATGCCCTTTTCGCGCGCGGCCCGTTCCGAGATGGCGTTGTCGAAGGCCAGTGGCCCGTCGACCTCGGCGCCGGCAATCTGGCCGCGGCGGGCCATCAGGGTCAGGCAGGCCGCATCCAGGGTAGAGACGATGGCCGGATTGACCGTTTCCACGGCGGAAATGACCGCGGCATGTGGCCGCTCGAGCCCGATCATGTGCATCAGCTCGATGGCGTTCTGGAGAATCTGCGCCTTGGCATTGAGGTCGGGGGTAATGTTCACGGCCGCATCGGTCACGGCCAGCAGGCGTGGGCAGTCGGGCACGTCCACCAAAAAGACGTGGCTCACTCGCCGGCCGGGCTGTCGCAGGCCATTGCCCAGCAGGGCATGCATGAAGGTATCGGTGTGGAGGTGCCCTTTCATCAGCGCATCCGCGCGTCCGGCCTGCACGAGCTCCACCCCGATGCGGGCGGCCTCCACATCCGAATCGGCCTCGATCATCGCTTGTGGATCGAGGTCCCACCCGATCGCCGCGGCGGCCTCGACGACCTCGGCGGGGCGGCCGATGAGCACCGGCTCGGCGATGCGTCGCCTCGCCGCCTCGCGAAGCGTCTCCAGCACCGCCGCCTGGGCCGCATTGACCACGGCGACGCGGATCGGGTCACCGCCACCGGCCTGCTGAATCAGGTCATCGAGCGTCGCAAGGGCCACTGGCGTTGCCATCTGGGTCATGTCACCTCCTGGGTGTTGGTTAATGTGCGCTGCACGTGCCGGGCGATCATCCGTTCTTCATCGGTGGCCACGGCCTCTACCCGGACCGGGCCCTCGTCGGCGGAAATCACCGGCCCGGGCGTGCGGTTGCGTCCTTCCTCCAGTGTGATGCCGAGATACCCCATTCCTGCGCAGATCTGTGCCCGGATCGCCGGTGAGTTCGCGCCGATGCCGCCGGTGAAGATCAGCCGGTCCAGCCCGCCGAGCGCGGCGCTCAGGGCACCGATGAAGTGGCGGGCACGATGGCAGAAGAAGTCGACGGCTTGCGTGGCCTCCGGCGTGTCCTCGCGGTGCGTCAGGAGTTCCCGCATGTCGGCACTCACCCCGGAAAGCCCCAGCAGCCCCGAGCGTCGATAGAGAAGTTCCTCGATCTCTGCGGCATCGAGCCCGTCATGACCGGCCAAATAGAGCAGGATACCGGGGTCCAGATCGCCGCTGCGGGTACCCATGGGCATGCCGCCCAAGGCGCTGAAGCCCATCGTGGTCTCGACGCTGCGCCCGTGGCGGATCGCCGCCATCGACGCCCCGTTGCCCAGGTGTGCGACGATCAGTCGTTCGTCGAGCGCTGCGGGGCCGTGGCGCCGTCTCAGGTCGTCGACGATGAACTCGTAGGAGAGGCCGTGGAAACCGTAGCGACGCACCCCTTGGGCCGCGTATTCCCGGGGCAGGCCGGTGTGCCGGGCGACCGCGGGCAGGCCGTGATGAAACGCCGTGTCAAAGCAGGCGAGTTGGGGCACGTCGGGGAACTGCGTGCGCATGGCGGTGATGCCGGCCAGGTTGTGTGGCAGGTGCAGCGGAGCCAGTGGCACCAGAGCGTGAAGCCGGTCCAGCAGGGAGGCATCGATCCTTTGGGGGCAGTCGCAATCGGGGCCACCATGGACCACCCTGTGCCCGATGCCGACGAGGTCCAGTCGGCTTGTCTGCTGTTGAAGAAGGGTGTCGACCTTCTCGATGGCGGTGGCATGATCAGCCAGTCGCGCGGGGTGGTCGTCAACCGTTCCCTGTGCACTCGACATCTGGAGCCGGCCTTGTGACGTGCCGATCCCACTGGCCGATCCCCAAACCAGCCGTGCGAGCCCTTCCGTCAGACCGAATACGGCAAACTTCAGGCTGGATGACCCGCAGTTGACCACCAGAATGGCCGATCGGCGGCTTGGCATCGTCGAGTCCTCCTTCTCCGGGGGCGAAAGGTGATCCCTGTTCAGCGCCTGGCTACAGGTCTCGGGCTCGGTTGATCTGTTGGGACAGACGCATCGCCTCGTGTTCCTCCAGCTTCAAGAGCTCGCGAACGAGATCCCGAGCCTCGGGGATGTCGGCGCGTCCTTCCAGGTAGCGGTATAGCGCGATGACCTGATCGTGCAGCGAGAAGACTTCCCGGCTGATGTCTTCGAAGCCCATCTCGGCATAGGGCAAATTGCACGCCTGATGGGGTTTGATAGGCGCATGCGATAGATAGTCGTAAACCCACGTGTGCAGGGCCTTGGGGTCGGCCTGCTTCTCGAAGCTGGCCACGGTGTGCTCCAGGACCGCCTCGTGATCGGCGAGGTACTCCAGCAGCGATTTGGCCCGTGCCTCCTCCTGCTGGGTGGCACAGTGCCTGAAGCATTCGGCCAACTGGGCATGCAGCTGGCGAGTCCAGTCGATCAGGTCATGAAAGGTCTCGATCTTCATTTATTGCTCTCCATTAGTGGGTTGCTCTATAGGTATTGGCTGTAAACCGGGTTGGCTTCGACTGGGTCACTCGTTCTCGCTCCACCATCCCCCGCCGTAGAGGCTGTGAAACCCCATCTCGTACACGCTGTCGCGGGTCGTGCCGGCCAGCTCCAGCGTCGAGGCGATAGAGTCGCTCACCAGCGTCTCCCATTGCCGATAGGGGGTGTCACTATCGACCGGCGCCGGCGCGGTCTCCACCATCTCGGCCAGCCACTTCACTCCGGTCATCCAGGGGGAGAAGCGTTCCGAGAACATCAGCCGGCTGGTCCGCGCCGGATGTAGTTGTCGCAGCGCTTCGGCGGACCAGGGGGTGGTGTAAAACCGCACCCAGGGCCCGACGAAGGTCTCGTAGAGGGCCACATTGTGCTCGGAGAGCGCTCGCACCCCTTCGAACGCCGGGGCCTGGTCGGGAAAGTCCAGGTCTTCCACGCGGCGCTCCTCGAAGCGCACCTGGAACTGGGGCTTGTGACAGTCGGGGTCGCCGGTGGGGTTGTCGATGCGCATCTCGTAGAGGCCAGGGGCCAGGTCATTCAGATTGCCGACGCTCTCGAGGATCGCTCGGTGCTCGAGGCGCGCCACCTTGGAGGAGACGAAGATGCCCAGATGCCCGACGTGGGGATTGAGCAGGTAGACGATACGCTGGTCGGCGGCCTTGAGTGCCGCGGTATCGGGATAGACCGCGGGGATCCAGTTGAGCGCCTGATGGGGCGGGGTGATGTTGTCGCCGCCGGAGGCGAAGATCACCAGGGGGTTGCGGATGCGCTTGAGGTCGACGCTACAGCCGGGGCAGAGCTCGAGCTCGCCACGCTCCAGCTTGTTGCCAACGAAGAAGTTCTCGACGATGGCAACGATCTCTTCCTTGCTCAGGCTATAGAACCCCGTCCACCAGCGCTCGAACTCGAGGAAGCGTTCGCGCTGGCCGTCGATGTCGGCGAACAGCTGATAGTCCTTCTGCCACAGGGTATTCGCCGGCTTGAGGGCTTCGAAGTTGGTGGCGAGGTTCGCACCGTCGAAGCGCCCGTCTCCCAGGTCGGCCATCAGGTGCGTCAGCCAGGCACCGCCCAGCAGGCCGCCGGCGAGGCGCATGGGATTGACGCCGGATTCGCCGGACCAGTAGGAGAGCGGCGAGCCGTTCAGCACCGCCGGCCCGACCAGACCCTCGCAGTCGGCGGAGAGCAGCGCGATGGCCCAGCCCGCCTGGCAGTTACCGTAGAGCACCGGCGGCTGGCCGGGGTGGCGCTCGGCCAGCGTCTCGACGAAGCGGCGCAGGACGTGCAGCACGTCCTCCAGTGTCTGGCCGGGGACGGGCTCGGGGAAGAAGATCACGAAGTAGACCGGGTGTCCCTCGTGGAGCGCCATGCCCACCTCGGAGTCGCGCTTGAAGCCGCCGATGCCTGGGCCGTGGCCGGCACGCGGGTCGACGATCATCACCGGCGGCCTAGTCTCGTCGAGGCAGTCCTCCAGGCAGTCCTCGCCGACCCGGGTGATGCGCAGCAGGGCATAGTTGGCGGGGCGCGCCAGTCGACGGCCATCCACGAGCATCTCGTAATCGAAGTCGAGCAGTGGCGGCTTGCCCGCCTGCTCATGCTCGAGCATGTTGTCCGCGCGCTCACGCAGCGTGTCCAGGTAGCGTACGCCGCGTCGCCACAGGTCGGTCTGATAGGCGAGTAGCTCCGTGGCCGGGTGGCTCGGGAGGGTGCCTTCTTCGGGCTCGGGTGCGGTCATCGGGGCGTCCATCTCTGGTGGGGCGGTGGGTTGGCGCTTGCGCGGGGTTTTATGAGCCGTGGGTGGCTTGGTGGTGGATGTTTTGGCGGTCATAGTGGATACCTCTCAGTGTCAGGATGTCGTGGGCGCCGATCTCGATCCGGGACTCGGACAGGAAGCGGTACGGCGGAACCTTCAGGTTGATCGGCGCCGGCACCGCCTTGAACACGCGTCCGGCGAAGTCGAACTGGGAGCCGTGGCAGGGGCAGAAGAAGCCCCGGGCGAGTCGTCGCTGACGACCACGATCGTGCCGACGAGAAAAACGTCTGCTTTTCATGACTGCACCTCTGGGATTTTGTCCTTACAGGCGCCAGCCACTCGTACTCGCCATCCGCAGGTGCGGAATGAAGCGTGGCGTGCGGGCCGCGTAGGTCTGCCATTTGTCGCCAAACTGGCGCGCTACCTCGCGCTCTTCGTGGATCGCCAGTCGTGAGTACATCCACACCAATACCGGGAACATGACCAGGGTCAGCAGGGTGGGCCACTGCAGCAGGAAGCCGGTCATCACCAGCACGAAGCCGGCGTACTGGGGATGCCGGACATGGGCATAGAGCCCGGTGGTGGCCAGTTCTCCCCGCCGCTGGGCGGTATAGAGTGACCGCCAGCCGGCGGCGATGAGCCAGAAACCCGCGGCGATGAACACCATGCTCAGCAGATGGAACGGCCCGAAATGCGGGTTGGCCTGCCAGCCGAACAGCATCTCCAGCAGGTGGCCCGCATCGTGGCTGAACCAGTCCACCTCCGGGTAGCGCGACTGCAGCCAGCCGGAGAGGAAGTAGAGGGTCAGCGGGAAGCCGTACATCTCCGTGAACAACGCCACCAGGAAGGCGCTGAAGGCCCCGAGCGAGCGCCAGTCCCGGCGCGTCTGCGGCTTGAAGAAACTGAAGGCGAAGAAGATGAAGATCGCCGAGTTGAGAATGACCAGGCCCCACAGCCCGTAGGCGGGTACGTCATCACTCATCGCGTCCTCCCTTGTGATTGTCATGCTCGCCATGGCCTCCATGCCCACCATGGCCTCCATGCCCGCCGTGCATGAACACATGCATCAGCGGGCAGGCGAGCAGGATCACCCAGGGCAGGGCACCGAGCAGGTGCACCTTGTGCTCCTCCCAGAGCAGGAAGCCCATCACCGCCAGGGCGATCGCCACCATGAGCCAGAAGCTGCCTTTGCTGGGTCCTCGCTCCAGCCACCCCTTTTCGTCATGCATGATCAAATCCTCACCCGGCGCAGGCGCAGCGAATTCATCACCACCGACAGCGAAGACGCGCTCATCGCGAAGGCGGCGAACATCGGCCCGATCAGGATGCCGAGGAACGGATAGAGGATCCCGGCGGCGATCGGTACGCCGGCCCCGTTGTAGACCAGGGCGAAGAACAGGTTCTGCTTGATGTTGCGCATGGTGGCCAGCGACAACTTGCGGGCCCGAACGATGCCGTCGAGGTTGCCCTTGACCAGCGTGAAGCCGGCGCTTTCGATCGCCACGTCGGCGCCGGTGCCCATGGCGATGCCCACATCGGCCTGGGCCAGGGCGGGAGCGTCGTTCACCCCGTCGCCCGCCATGGCCACCTTGCGGCCTTGTTCCTGCAATTCGCGGATGATGCGGGCCTTGTCCTCGGGCAGCACGTCGGCGCGGATCTCATCGATACCCAGTCGCCCGGCCACCGCCTTGGCCGTCCGCTCGTTGTCGCCGGTGGCCATGATGATGCGAAAGCCAAGTTTGTGCAGCGCCTTCAGGGCCTCGGGGGTGGTCTCCTTCACCGGGTCGGCGACGCTGACCAGGCCGGCGATCTGGCCATCGAGCACGACGAACATCACCGTTTCGCCTTCATCGCGGCGGGCGTTCGCGGTCTCGGAGATCCGGCCGCCATCGAGGCCCAGTTCGGCCATCAGCTTGGCGTTGCCGAGGGCCACCGACTTGCCGTCCACGACCCCCTTGACGCCCATGCCAGTCACGGCTTCGAAATCGGTGGCATCGGCGAGGGACACGCCGCGCTCCTCGGCGCCGGCGACGATGGCCTCGGCCAGTGGGTGCTCGGAGCCTTTCTCGAGGCTGGCCGCCAGGCGCAACACCTCGGCCTCGTCATGCCCTTCCTCGGGCAGCACCGCCACCAGCTTCGGCTTGCCTTCGGTCAGGGTGCCGGTCTTGTCGACCATCAGCGTATCGACCTTGGCGAAACGTTCCAGCGCCTCGGCATTCTTGATCAGTACGCCGGCCTGCGCGCCGCGCCCGGTGGCCGTCATGATCGACATCGGCGTGGCCAGGCCCAGCGCACAGGGGCAGGCGATGATCAGCACCGCCACCGCCGAGACCAGCGCATAGGACAGCGCCGGCGCCGGACCCCAGATCGCCCAGCTAATGAAGGAGAGAATGGCGACGCCGATCACCGCGGGCACGAACTTGCCCGCCACCTTGTCGGCGAATTTCTGAATCGGTGCGCGCGAGCGCTGGGCAGCGGCCACCATCTCGACGATCTGGCTGAGCATGGTGTCGGCGCCGACGCGGGTGGCTTCCATGACCAGGCTGCCGGTGCCGTTGATCGTGGCCCCCGTGACCTGGTCGCCTTGGACCTTCTCCACCGGTACCGGCTCGCCGGAGATCATCGACTCGTCGATCGAGGAGCGGCCCTCGACCACCATGCCGTCCACCGGTACCTTGTCGCCGGGGCGCACCCGCAGGTGATCGCCGACCTGCACGTCTTCCAGCGGTATCTCCTCTTCGCTGCCGTCGGGCCGGATCACCCTCGCGGTCTTGGCGGCCATGTCGAGCAGTGCCCGGATCGCCTTGCCGGTGCCCTCGCGAGCGCGCAGCTCCATCACCTGGCCTAGCAGGACCAGGGTTACGATTACCGCTGCGGCCTCGAAGTAGACTCCGACGGAGCCGTCTTCCCGGCGGAACCCGTCGGGAAAGATGCCGGGCGCCAGCACCGCGACGATCGAGAACAGGTAGGCAGCGCCGACCCCCATGCCGATCAGGCTGAACATGTTGAGGTTCATCGTCCGGAACGAATTCCAGCCGCGCACGAAGAACGGCCAGCCGGACCACAGGATGACCGGCGTGCTGAGCACCAGCTCGATCCACATCGCGTTGCGTTCACCGAAGAAGTCGCGAATGGCCCCGAGGCCCAGGTAGGGGCTCATCGTCAGAATCAGGACCGGAAGCGTGAGCACGGCCGCGACCCAGAAGCGTCGGGTAAAATCGACCAGCTCGGGATTCGGCCCTTCATCGCCGACGGCCGCCGATTCTAGCTCTAGCCCCATGCCGCACAGCGGGCAGGCCCCGGGGGTGGTCTGGCGCACCTCGGGGTGCATCGGGCAGGTGTAGACGGCGCCGGCATGTCCAGCCGGCACCTTGTCGTACTTGCCGCCGCGCACCGGTTCGCTGACTGCATGGTCGGTGCCATGTCCGTGGCACGGGGCATGCTTACCATGATCGGAAGGCGCCTGAGCGTCGTCACTTCCCATGGGGACGAGGTGCATGCCGCACTTGGGGCAGTCACCCGGCTGGTCGGAGACGACCTCCGGGTGCATCGGGCAGGTGTATTGGGCGCCACCCTGGCTGCCGGCGGTGTGTTGGTCCGTATCGCCGCTGCCTCGTGTCGGTGCCTCGTGCGAGGCATGCCCGTGACAATGGTCGTGTTGGTGTTGCGTCATGGAATCGTCTCCGTCGCTTCCGCGTCTTGATTCAACCTCGTGGCCCTATCTCGATAGGGTCGAAACTAATAGTGCCGTATCCAATAATCAGGAGGTGCGATCAAAGCAGAAGATCGCGCCTGCGTTGCTCGTATTCCTCGCGGTCGATCTCGCCGCGGGCATAGCGTTCTTGCAGAAGGTCCAGTGCCGTTGGCCGCTGTTGAGACATGGCCTCGCCCCGGCCTCGGGTCATGCCACGCACGAGGAGAACGGCCAAGGCAATGACGGCGCCCCAGAACAACACCATCATGAGCCCGCCGAAGAGCATATGCCCCCAGCCGTAATTCCCCATATACGCCATCATGTCGCCCCACATGGTCGGATCTCCTTTCATGTTGAATTACCCTGCCCTGATGTCAGGCTAAAACCTGTGGGTAACCCAAGGATCAAGAAAAATAGAGGTGAAAGCATGCGGCTCTTGATCCCGGTCAGCTTTCGTCATCCTCGTTGGAATGGAATCACCACCGCAGGCATGCGTTGATGTGTGAATCCATGTTAGTGCCCCCCGCTCATCGTGAGTATTGCGTGAGGTATCGGCTAGCTTCCGCCACTGTCCCCAGCGAGGAATAAACATCGGTACTCGCCGCTGATAGGCGCGAGATGTCGCTGCCAATTCCTTGGCAACATCGAATATGGCCGAAAAAGCTGAAACAAGCTTGAATGGCTGCTTGGAGCGTTACATGTGTTGTCCATGGGGCCTGCCTCCCGCCGATTCTCACCGTCCAAAGCGTGTGGCAAAGAAGTTGTAGAGCGGGCCGAAGACCAGGGCGACGTACCAGCCGTAGCCGAAGCTTTCAGCCAGGCCCAGGAAGAAGCTTGACCAGCTCAACCAGGTGAAGCCAGGCAGCAGGCGAAGCCAGCTCTCATACATCGCCTGGTCGGGAAACAGCAGGTCGAAGCCGACGCATAGGGTGAAGGTCACGGCCAGAAACAGCCCCAGGCTCATCCCGAGCGTGATCACGGGAATCCGTGGCGTAGCCTGGACCGGCAAGCGGGTTCCGGAGCGAGGCTTGGCTGTCGACGGAACATCGGCATCAGGCATCTTCGTTCTCCGGTTGGGTAGTAAAGTCCTTTGCTGCAGGTGCGAGATATTGTTCGGGCGCGGCCTCGAAGCGCTCCCGGCAGTCACGAGAGCAGAAGTAAAAGACGTGGCCATCGTGGACGCTCGGCTTGGCCCTTTCGGTTCTGACGGTCTTGCCGCAGACGGGATCGACGTCCTCGGCTGGCGGAATCCACTTCAGCCCCTCGGTGGCGTGTGGATCCTCTCGACTATCGTCGCCATGCTTGCTCCTGCCATGGCGGTGCCCCATGACGTGGGCACCACAGCCAAAGCGCATCATCAGAAAGAGGATCGCTGCCCAGATCAGGAAGTAAAACAGTGCGTTCATAAATGCCTCCTCGTGACTTCCGCTAAGCTGTACCCGATACCGAGCCCGCTGGCGTGCTTACGAATGTGCATGCGAAAGAGACTCTCCACGCACAGCGGCCACTCCGGCAGTTGCCTGGATCAATGTGGGGCGGGCACGGGTTTCTCCCGCACAGCCATGTCTGGAAGCGCGGGATCAGGGAGCGAGTCGACTTAGACTCTGTAGCGTTGGGTCAAAAGGTAGACTGGAACCGAAGAGGGGGAGAGGAGAGCGCTTGGCCTGCCGCTGGCGGTGACAACCCGGGGCGCTATGGCTGGGGCCGTCATGCTCAAAGGAAGAGGCTCGAAGTCCAAGTCCTGGCGCTCCAGGCGCAACAGGGCGCTGCCGACATTACGAGTGCCATGGCCATGGTGGCATCGCGGTTGAGGATAGTCTGCGTTGATGAACTCGATGTTCGAGTGCGCATCTGCGTGAGGCTCAACGCCAACCTGGCCAGACACAGTAGAGGAGGGAGCATCTGCCGAGGAAGGGACATCTGCCATTGTGGCGGCGCTAGAGAGCAGTAGCACCATGCCCAGCAGGATGACCAGACCAAAGCGATGCCACGCGGTGGCAGACCGCGAGGATTGCTTGGGAAATGACGCGTGCCTGGCCATGCGGCAGGGCTCCTGCAGAGTGATGTACATCTTACCCTAGCGCAGAATCGAATCCTGTCCATTGACATGGATCAAGATGGAGCTTGCCGTAAGCTGCAGTGGCCTCATTGAAGTGGTGACCTGGGCGAATGGCTGGGATGACTTTTACCATAGGTTATACCGTTTCGGCATGGATGTATGTTCAAAACTTTGGTCTTGGTTGGTTATTCGGCATGACACCAGCGCAGTATTAACTTCTTGAATCCTTTGTACCGCTCATGCGTATCTGTTTTTTTACCCTTGATTCAAGGCCACATTTTGGAGGTGCAGCACTACGATGGAGACCGCCATGGGTCGACCCAGCTCGATCTTGACCTTTGGGCAGCCTCAAGGTTGTAAGCTGACGTAGAATGGATATGTAGGGAAAGGGCAATGCGAGTCACAGAATTGGCTCGGGCTGGTGGCGTAACTGCGGAAACGGTGCGTCACTATACACGTGAGGGCCTGTTGCAGCCGCAGCGGGATCTGTGCAACGGCTATCAACTTTACGATGAGGAGGCGCTGGGGCGCCTTCGCTTTATCGATTGCCTTCGTTCGTTGGGCGTTGGTCTACCAGCAATCAAGAATATATTGAGTTGGGCGGATGAAGACAGACCTACAGTTGTCGATAGGTGCGCGCCGCTGGCTGATCAAGGGCGCCACATCCGCTTGCGGATTCAAGAACTCCAGGCGATAGCGCAATGGCTGGAGAGCATCGACCACGATGATGCTCCCGATAATCCCAGCCTGGGGGAACTGATTGAAGCACTGGGATCGTCGGAGTCAGCGGTCATTACGGATGGTTCGCACAGAGGCCAGCAGTGATGCGACTGAGGTATTCTGTCGGCGGTATCTTCCCGACTTGTTATGCACTGCTGGTGTCAGAGTTGCTATACACCAAACGCAATTGTTAGTAGTCCGTAGATTCCCGTTGCCGAGCGCTTAGTCGTTTGCAAACGCTGGCGGGGATATGTAAATGAGTACCATGATTCTATTCCCTGAATTCAAGCAAGCCGCCAAGCACGTGGCTCTGTGGCTTGACTGTGGTCGGCGGTGACGTAAGCTAGTTCTTGCAAGCACCGTCCATGGCGGTCCGGTGGTCTCGACCGGCACCAACCGAGGCACCCCAGCACCCAGGCGTTTCGAGGGTGCGCCGCTTAGCGGTACGCCACCTCCCAAGGCCTCGCGCATCCCGAGACGAGGCTGCCCATCCGGGCTGGATGCTGCACCTCTTCCTCGGCACTTGTGTGCCATCACCCACCAGGGGATCCACATTCCCCGGTGGGGAAGGTGTTTCCCCTGTGTGCACTACCGCAGGAGATCCACCATGAAATCCTACGATATGTCGTTTCTGGCTCGTGACCACGGCTTTGCGGGCAAGGTCCGCGTCAGCGAGCGGGTCATGGACGACTGCATGTACGTCGCAGAGCACGTGGTCTCGGAGCATGGGGTTACGCCCATCGAACGATTCCAGATGCTGCTGCAGAGCGTGGCCCGCCAGCTGTCCGGGTACCCAGCAGGGACCCAGGCGGTGCGGCTGACTCACCATCGCATCCCGCCCAGCGGGAATCCCCACCAGCCTCTGGCTCTCGAGCTCGAGGCGTTGGTCGTGCAAGGTGACCGCCAGCATGGTGACTACCTGCTGGTGGCACGCCACGACGAGCTGAACCACGCGCAGCTTTTCGCCGCGTAACCCTTCCTCACTACCCACCCCGACCGGGACATCGCTCCCGGAGGGGGCGGTCTCGGTCATGTCCGGAGGTTCTGGTCATGACACACACTTCAGCAGCTGCCTTCCCGGCAGAGTCTCGCTACTCCCCATCCAACGCGCCTCAGCTGTTCGTGCGCGACAGCGACGGCAACTACCTGGCGGCCCCCGATGACCGCGTCATCGATGCGGCGCGACAGGTGGTTGAGCGTTCCGTCTCAAAAGGCATGAAGCTCAACACGCCCAACCGGGTGCGTGAGTTCCTGTGGCTCAAGCTGGCTGGCTACGACCATGAGGTGTTTGGTGCCATCTTCCTGGACACCCAGCACCGCGTGATCGAGTTCAGCGAGCTATTCCACGGCACCCTTGATTCCGCCTCGGTCTATCCGCGGGAGGTGGTGAAGGCGGCGCTGCACCACAACGCCGGTGCGGTGATCTTCACCCATAACCACCCCAGCGGGGAGCCCGATCCGAGCGATGCGGACCGACGCATCACCCAGCGCCTTAAAGAGGCACTGGGTCTGATCGAAGTTCGCGTGCTCGACCACATCGTGGTGGGCGGTTCGGACTCGGTCTCCTTCGCGGAGCGGGGTTATCTCTGACACCTCGGGCGCTTGCCCGTGACTTCTTGGACGGGTGCCGGAGCTGCCGGCCCCGTCCGCTCTTTTTGCATCCTGACAAACAGGAGTCTGGTGATGATCAAGATCCCCGGGCGGCTCACCGTCCGCACCATTCATGGGCGCAACGGCCCCTTCAACGTTGGCCGGCTGGCGGCCTCGATCGGCGAGTTCGTCATCAAGGACCCTCAGCTGGATCAGTTCAGCGAAGGGGTATTTGAGGGCGAGTTTCTGCTGCTCGAGATTCGCCCGGCGAGCTACTTCGCCAGTGGCCGGCTGGTGGTGGAGGTCCGCGCCAAGGTCGGCGAGATGCTGCTGACCGAGGACGGCATGCTGGTGAATCAGCACGGCCCGCGCTTCGACTCCGCGGAGATGGACCCGCTGGAGGAGGAGGCCGCTCCTGCGCCACCCGTGCCGCCAGCCACTCCTGCGCCTGGATCGGGTGAGCCGATGGCTCCGCCTGCGCTGCCGTCTCAGGTTGATGCTGGCGAGGGGCCAGGGCCGCAAGCCCCGGATACCCACGCCGCTGGCCAGGAGGCCAATCCCGACGCCGAGCTCTTCGGCCTGCTCTGGCCCCTGGGGCAGAGCGTCAAGCTCGATCCCACCGTGGACCGGGCTCTGTTCCGCCGTCAGGTGAGTCGACTGAAGGAGCTGGGCTACCGATTCCAGGCGCCGACCCAGACCTGGCAAGCCGCTGCCTGAGGCAGCCACTCCCCACCGGGGCATCTCGATGCCCTGGGCTCGGGATGTCCCCATCGCTCTTCGCTAACCGATGGAGACCCTCATGCCCGAGCTCTACACCCTCGACGAGTGCCTGGACCTGTACGCCGATGCGTTCTGCCTTGGCCGGCAGCGTGAGTGCCTGTTTCTCTCCCTGTGGGGGCGGGATACGGCGCTGCAGGAGCTGCTTGCCAGGCTGACGCTACCCGCGGCAGACAATGGCCTGGGTACCCTGCATCTCTGCCAGGGCGACACTCGCCACCCCATGGTCTTTGGCGACATGGACCGCTACTCCCGGCGCTCTGCCCGGTTGCGCCAGACGCGCTTCGGCACCCTGGTGCACGTGTGGCTCTTCGACCAGCGCTGCATCACGCCGGATCGCGCCAACCTTCACAGCATCGTCCTGCTCGACGGCGAGGAGGGCGCCTGCCCGGTGGATGACCAGCTGTGGCCCCGCGTGCGGGAGCTCTGCCCGCTGCCTCTGCTGGATCACTGGCAGGGGCCGGTGATGACGCTGCTGCATGCCCAGCAGGCGGTACTGCCGGCCTCGTTCTCACAGGGGCCGATCCAGGCCTGGGAGATCTCCCTCGATGAGAACGACCTGGCCCCACGCCTCAGCGGCATGATCCGCGCCGGCGTACTCACACCCGAGCCCTGAGCTCTCGCTCCACCCTGGTGCGGCCGTTCTGGCCGCGCCTACCACACCCAACCGACAGGAGGTGTCGCATGGCACTGATGTTTCAGCGCATCGCGCGCAACTTCGCCAGGAATGGCTACTTCCCCACGGATAAGGCGTCGCTTGAGCGGGTGCTTCAGGCGCTCCGCCCTGCCAGCACCGGCCGGATGCGGGTGCTCGACCCCTGTGCGGGGGAGGGCGCTGCCATCGCCGAGCTTGCCCACCACCTGGGGCGCGAACGCGTTCAGGCCTGCGCCGTGGAGTATCACGCCGAGCGGGCCGCCTCGATGCATGGCCTGGTGGATAGAGGCCTACAGGGCGACCTGATGGACACGGTGATCTCACCGCGCAGCGTGGGCTGCCTGTGGCTCAACCCGCCCTATGGCGACCTGCTGGCCGACCACGCCGGCTACGAGAGCTATCAGGGCAAGGGGCGCAGGCGCCTCGAGAAGCTGTTCTACCAGCGCACCGTTGGCACCCTGCAGTACGGGGGTGTGATGGTGCTTATCGTTCCCGACTACGCCCTGGACAAGGAGCTGACCGGCTGGCTGGTCAACCACTTCACCGAGCTGAGGGTCTTCCGCGCCGCCGTGGATGACTTCCAGCAGGTGGTGATCCTGGGCCGCCGGGTGCGACGCCGTGAGGCGCAGCGCAGCCAGGAGGCCAAGGCGATACGCGCCCAGCTGCTGCGCGTGGGAAGCAAGGAGGTCATACCCGAGGTGATCCCGGCGGTGTGGCCCTTCGAGCCCTACGTGATACCGGCGGCTCAGGGCGAGCTGCGCCACTTCTACCGCGTCTCGCTCGATGCCGAGCAGCTGGCCGATGAGGTCGGGAAGCTGCAGGGGCTCTGGCACGAGGTGGGCAGCGTGTTCGGGAAGACCGGCCTGTCGCCGCGTCCCCCAGTGCGCCGGCTCTCCTCTTGGCATCTGGCCCTGTCGCTGGCGGCCGGGGCCATCTCCGGCGTGGTGACCGCGCCCAGCGGCCGCTGCCTGGTGGTCAAGGGCAACACCCACAAGGATAAGGTCGCCAAGACCGAGTTCACCGAGCGGGAGGATGGCTCCATCACCGAGACCCGCGTGCTCACCGACCGCTTCGTGCCGGTGATCCGCGCCTGGGAGATGACGCCTGACTCGCCTCGCTGTGGGCAGCTGCTGACCATTACCTCGACGCCGGCGGCCAATGATGGCGAGCCGGAAGAGGGTGATCAGATGGCAGACGCCGAGGCAGGCGATGCCCCTGAGCCGCTCAACCGGGTCGCCGAACGTGCCGCGAGGCCGGATCCACGCCGCTTCGAGGTGGGGCGAGTGGTGATGACCCGGGCCGTCAACGAGTTGGTGGAGCAGGGCGAGGTCTCGCCCATGGCGCTGCTCCGACGACACGTCACCGGCGACTGGGGTGACGTGCCTGAGGAGGACCGCCAGAGCAACGAGCAGGCCCTGGTTCACGGTGACAGGCTGCTCTCGTCCTACCGGATCGGTGAGTCGCTCACGGTCTGGATCATCACCGAGGCGGACCGCAGCGCCACCACGCTGTTGCTGCCAGACGACTACTGACCGGCGCCCCGGGCGCCATTCCCCACGGCGGGCCTTTCCAACCCGCCAGGGGAGGGGAGTGTCCGCCGTTTTCTTGTGAACAAGGAGACGGACATGAACGACATCACTCAGCTGCCGGCGCCGGCCGGCATGGCGCAGTCTGGCGAGGTCTTCGGGCCTCAGGTGGACCTCAACGCCTTCGTGGAGGAATTTGGCGATGGCCTGCTGGCCTCGCTCAACCGCTCCCATCCCCCGGTCTATGACGGCGAGGCCAACCCTCGTCGTCAGGCCATCATGGATGCCCTCAAGCGGGCGCCTTTCCCCGAGCAGGCCGAGGTGGTCCAGGCCATCTCGGCGCTGCTGCTCGATCGGCACGAGCCGGCGGGCATCATCAACGCCGAGATGGGCACCGGCAAGACCATGATGGCCATCGCCACCGCGGCGGTCTGTCACGGCGAAGGCTATCGGCGTTTCTTGGTGATCGCACCGCCCCACCTGGTCTACAAGTGGCGGCGGGAGATCCTGGAGACAGTCAATCAGGCCAGGGTCTGGGTGCTGAACGGCCCGGATACCCTGGTCAAGCTGCTCAAGCTCCGTGAGGCCCTGGGCCAGCCGTCCGATGGGCGGCCGGAGTTCTTCATCCTGGGGCGTGTGCGCATGCGCATGGGCTTCCACTGGCGACCCGTTGCCGCTCGCAAGCGCGTGCCGGGCGGCGAGCTGGCGGCCTGTCCTCAGTGTGGCGACACGGTGGTCGACTGCGACAACGAAGCGGTATCGCTGTCGCAGTTTCTCCGTGAGGAGCGGCGCCACAAGTGCCGGCACTGTCACAGCCCTCTCTGGACGCTGATGCGGCCGCAGCGGGCGACGGGCAGCCTGCAGCGCGACCTGGTGCTCAAGGCGCTGCGCAAGCTGCCTACCATCGGCAAGGTCTCCTCGGAGCGCCTGGTGCAGCAGTTTGGCGAGGAATTCCTGGCCACGCTGCTGGGTGACAACATCCACGAGTTCATCAACCTCATGGATGAGAACGGGGAGCTGGTGTTCTCCGACCGACAGGCGGCCCGTATGGAGCGGGCCATGGCCGCTATGGAGTTCGGTTTCGGTGAAGGCGGCTATCAGCCGACCGAGTTCATCAAGCGGCAGCTGCCGGATCACACCTTCGATCTGCTGATCGTGGACGAGGGCCATGAATACAAGAACGCCGGGTCGGCCCAGGGCCAGGCCATGGGCGTGCTGGCAGCCAAGGCGCGCAAGTCGCTGCTGCTGACCGGCACCCTGATGGGCGGCTATGCCGACGACCTGTTCCACCTGCTGTTCCGCATCCTCACGCCGAAGATGCTCGAAGACGGCTATCGCCCCAACGGGCGCGGATCGATGGGGCCTGCGGCCATGTCGTTCCTGCGTGACCACGGGGTGTTGAAGGACATCTACACCGAGCGCGATGGCGAGTCGCACAAGACAGCGCGAGGCAAGAAGCTGTCGGTGCGCACCGTCAAGGCCCCGGGCTTCGGCCCCAAGGGGATCATGCGCTACGTGCTGCCCTTCACCGTCTTCCTCAAGCTCAAGGACATCGGTGGCAACGTGTTGCCGCCCTACGATGAAGAGTTCATCGAAGTGCCGATGGACGACGAGCAGGCCTTTGCCTACCGGCGGCTCGAGGGTCAACTGACCGCTGAGCTCAGACAGGCGTTGGCACGCAAGGACACCACCCTGCTGGGCGTGGTGCTCAATGCGCTGCTGGCCTGGCCGGACTGCTGCTTCCGACCGGAGACGGCCAAGCATCCGCGCTCGGGCAGCCTGCTGGCGTTCGTGAAGAGCCTCTACGGCGAGCAGCAGCCGATGCCCAAGGAGCGCGAGCTGGTGGAGATCTGCCGGCGAGAGAAGGCGGAGGGTCGCAAGGTGCTGGTCTACACGACCTACACCGGCAAGCGCGATACCAGCAGCCGACTCAAGGCGGTGCTCACCCAGGCCGGCTTCAAGGTCGCGGTGCTGCGCTCCAGCGTGGAGACCCAGAGACGCGAGGACTGGATTGCCGATCAGGTCGACCGCGGTGTCGACGTGCTGATCACCAATCCGGACCTGGTGAAGACCGGGCTCGACCTGCTGGACTTCCCCACCATCGTCTTCATGCAGACGGGCTGGAACGTCTACACCCTGCAGCAAGCCGCCCGCCGCTCCTGGCGGATCGGCCAGCGGCAGCCGGTGAAGGTGCTCTACCTCGGCTATGCCGGATCGTCGCAGATCGCCTGCCTGTCGCTGATGGCCAAGAAGATCGCCGTGGCCCAGAGCACGTCGGGAGACGTGCCCGAGTCGGACCTGGATGCCCTCAATACGGACGGAGACTCCGTGGAGATGGCCCTGGCCAGACAGCTGGTCAGCTGATCGATACCCAACCTATGCCCCCTCTTCGGAGGGGGCTTTTTGTGGCTGCAGTAGGGAGTAACTCACTGATGCGACTTTGGTTGTAAGTTAGGTGATACAGATAAATTAAGAATCTTCTCAGAAAGTATATGCGGATGTTCTCAATGAAATAAATTTCCTGATCAATACAATCATCTGCGCTTGGTTTGCATCCCATAGCTATTGCACCAGGGCAAGGAGTGCCCCGGAGTAAACCTCTCTCATCGCATTTAACGTTTCTGCTGGTGCCCGTCAAGGCCCAGCGTTGTGATGCACGGACTGCATCCAGAGGAGCGAGCATTGCGGATTCTCAACATTCTACGCGGCCGCCGCAGCGCGACCGACAGCGACAGCGTCCAGGATGACGCCGGATGGGAAAGCCCGCGTACCGGCGCTGAGCTTCTAGCCACGCCCTATCGACAGCAGCTGATCAGAGCGATTCAGGAAAGCACATCGCTGACTGCACCGGTGTTTGAGGCCTACGTCAAAGAGCCTCTGCAACGATACGCAGAGCGTGTCCAGCTGCTGCCAGCCTCGGAATCACACCACCATAGCTACCCGGGTGGAATGCTGGATCACGGCCTCGAGACCTGTGTGTTTGGCCTCAGGATCCGACGACAGCACCTACTCCCTCCGAAAAAGTCGCCCGAAAAGCAGTCCTCTACCGGTGAGCTGTGGAGCGTGGCGGTCATCTATGCTTGCTTGCTACACGATATCGCCAAGGTCATCGTCGACGTCGATATACACCTGAAATCCGGCCGAAGGTGGTGCCTGTGGGAGGGCATCATTCCCGACCAGTATCGCGTTCGCTATATCAAGGGGCGAGACTACTTCCTTCACGCTGCGGCCAACCCCCTCTTGTGCAAGGAGGTGATGGGCAATGCCGGGCTTGAGTGGTTGAAAAGCCAGCCGGAGCTGTTTGGCCTGGTGATGTACGCGATCAGTGGCCACTCGGAGCGCTCCGGGGTTGTCGGTGAGATTGTCAGTCAGGCTGACAGGGCTAGCGTGGCCAAGTCGTTGGGTGGCAAGGTTTCCAATATCGACAAGGCACCCCGGGAATCCCTGCAGAGCAAGCTCAAAGGTGCTATTCGCCACATCGTGACAGAAAAGATCCGCCTGAATGAAAAAGGCGCTCAGGGGTTTGTCACTCCCGAGGCGCTGTGGCTAGTGACGCCGCTGGTGCCACGAGAAATCAAGAGCTACCTCCTTTCCCATGGCATCGATGGCGTGCCATCCAATGAGTCTCGCCTCTATGACGAAATGCAGTCCCATGGCCTGATTATAGAGAACCCGGAGGGGCGTTCGGTCTGGAAGTGCAGGGTCGAGGTGGGAGAGTGGCAGACCAATCTTTCCATGCTCAAGGTTCATAAATCGCTCGTTTGGAGCGGTGATGAGGAGCCTGAGATTTTCTCGGGGAGTGTCGAGATCATTGACGTCGGTGAGAGTGGTGAAGGTAGTCAGCCAGCTAGGCAACATCGTAAAGATCAGGAGCCAGGTGACAAGCCTGCAACTCCAGAAACTTCAAGTGAGATGGCTGAGTCGAGTCGCACTGAGGAAATCCAGGATGATCTGGAAGCCTCCATTCTTGATATTGCAACAGGCGGCGATGAGAAAGAAGCGCCAGATTTGGAGCCGCAGCCAAGTCGTAATCCTGATGAGGATGTCGAGAACCTTACGGGTCAGGCATCGCCTGGACAGTCGTCATCCGGGGAAGAGTTTCTCGCCTGGCTGCGAGGCGGGTTGAAAACCCACAAGATTTTGATGAACGACTCCAAGGCTCTGGTGCATGCCGTGGATGGGATGTTGATGGTGGTCAGCCCCAAGGTGTTCAAGCGCTATTGTCAGGAGGTGAGCGGAGAAGAGAAAGGCTGGAAAGAAGTTCAGGATTCATTCCAGAAGCTGAAGCTGCACAAGAAAAACAAGGATGGCGGAAGTTTTCACAAGGTAAGGGTGGTCGGTCCAAACAAGAAGTCGAGCACGCTTTCTGGGTATCTTGTGGGTAAGGATGACCTGATGGAGGAGGGTAAGGAGGTTTTTGATAACCCCTTTATTGACCTGATTGATGGGAAGCCTGAAGAATGAAAACATTTACCTTTGATGACTTGCTGCAATCCTATTTTTCTGAGCGCTGGCTGACCGAAAGAAGTCGCATTTCCTATAGCGTTCCGGTGAAGCTATTCCGGAGGTTCGTGGGCCAGGATAAGCTGCCTGCGGAGGTGACCCGTGATGATGTCAGGGAGTGGAGGGAGTTCTGCTTCTCGGAGGAGGGTAGAAACCTCGCACACTCAAGTTGGAATAACTACTGCCGGCACAACCGAATCCTCTTCAAGCATGCGATCGATCACGCCTTGATCGACATCTCGTTCAATCCTTTTGCCAAGATGGAGGTCAGCTCTCCCAAAAAGAGAAAGAAGACCCTTAGCAAGCGGCAGGTCGAAATGGCACGTGAAGCTATTGGCCTGTATAAAAAGATGGAGTGGTACCGAAAAAAGCCCTCAGTACTTCACCCTGTCTGGTTTTGGGAGATCGTGTTCGAGACGTTCTACCATACGGGCATCCGTCTGACTCAGCTGTTGCTGATGAAGCCTGAGGATATCAACCTTAAAAGTCGCGTGCTCACCGCTACCTGGCAGGGGGCCAAGAACAACCGCGAACACTTTGTCCCTATCTCCAATGCTCTCTACCCGCACCTAGAGAACTTGATGAACTCGGCCAAGATGGTGGGTATCCAGCGTGGCGAGCAGCTCTTCAATGTGAACCGATTCAGCGTTCGGCACCGAATGGAGACGATGGACTCCTGGCAGGTGGAGAGCTTCTATCAGAAGCTCTCACAGATTTGCGGCTACCAGATGAGTCCACACCGATTCCGGCATACCCTGGGCACTGAGTTGATGAAGGAACCGGACCGCAACCTACACATCGTCAAGGCGCTGCTTGGCCACAGCAACATCAGCACGACGCTGGAGTATGTCGAGGTCGATATCGGCAGCCTGCGCAGCGCCATCGAGGGGCGTGTCTAGGGCACTTGATGTCAAGGCCTGCCTTGTACTTTAACCCAGCCCCTGGTGCTGCCAGGGGCTGGGTGGAAACCTACCGATATGTTGGACGAGAGCTTCTCTTGTTCCGATGGCTGGCTAGAACGACACAACTTCGCCGTCGGCAGGAATAAGCACGCGATCTGCAATGTCATTATCTTCCACGTACTCACCCAGTTCCTCACGGGTCAGGGTCATGTGATTCACCGCGTCCATATGCACCGCGATGATGGTGGCATTTGGAGCCGCTTGATAGGCGCGCAGAGTGTCTTCCTTGCCCATGATGATCGGGTCGTTCTCGAAGCCGGTGAATTCGGCTGCACCAGCATTCAGCACGATTACCTCGGGCAGGTAGCGCTCTAGCGCCTGGTCGACCTCGTCACGCCAGACCGTATCCCCGACCACATAGGTGGTCTGGCTGTCTGGTGCCTCGAAGACCACGCCCATTATTTCGCCGAGTGCCTCCGCAAGCTCGGGGACGGAATAGATGGCGTCGGAGCCGTGCTGGCCGCCAGTGCGGTGTAGATCGACCCCGCCGAACTCGGCAGTGCCATCCAGGACTCGCACGTCCTCGAAGCCTTGTGAGCGAATCAGTTCGGCATCGGACTGGTGTTGGGCGAACAGCGGGATATCCTTGGGCAGCAGGGCCTGGGCAGCATCATCCCAGTGATCCAGGTGGGTGTGAGTGACGATGACCGCGTCTACGCCATCGATCACCTCCTGCACTGACATCGGCAACTCCACCAGGGGGTTGCGTAGCTCACTGCGATAGGTGCCATCGAAGCCGGGATAGGCACCCTTTTCGGCCAGCATGGGATCGATCAGGAAGGTGGTCTCACCATAGGTGATCTTCACCGTGGCATTGCGGATATGTTGCACCTGCAGGGTTGTGTCCTCTGCTAGCGGTGCGGCGTAGGACGCGCCGCTGGCGAGGGCGGCGGCCAGAAGCAGGGGGCTGACAAGCGTCTTGAATGACATCGAGGTTCTCCGCGTATGGTGTTGGATGGAGCACACTGTAGGAGAATCTGCTTGGCCAGATAATCGGCCCAGGAGACAATAATCGAAAGAATTGGGCCAAGAGAGGCATTATGTCGCTTCCCCGCGTGGGGCTGATTCTCTATCCGCACTTCAGCCCCTTCCATTTCTCGGTACCCTATATGGTATTTGGCACGCCGTCCCCCGAGGGACCCCTGTTCGATCTGTGCATCGTGGCACCGACGGGACAACAGCTAGAAGCCGAGCGAGCCATGACGGTGCGTCCCGATGGTGGTCTTGAGCTGCTGGAGAAGGTGGATATCGCTGTGGTTCCCGGCTGGCACGACCTGGGTGAGCCACCGGCGCCGGAGTTGCTCGAGGCCCTGGTACGCTGCCATGAGAGGGGCGCCCATGTGGTAGGGCTCTGCTATGGGGCCTATGCCCTGGCCTATGCGGGGCTGCTGGATGGTCGGCGGGCCTCGACCCACTGGCTGGCCGAGGAAGATTTCAGCCACCGATTCCCCGCCATCGCGCTGGATACCAATGCCCTCTATGTGGAAGACGATCGCCTGGTGACCTCTGCTGGGACGGCCGCCGGGCTGGACTGCTGCCTGTTCCTGGTGCGCGAGTACCATGGGGCTCGGGTCGCTAACCAACTGGCCCGGCTGCTGGTGGTGCCGCCCCACCGGGAGGGAGGGCAGGCGCAGTTTATCGAGCAGCCGATGGCCGCCTCCACCCAAGACTCCCAGATCAACCTACTGCTCGACTACCTGCGCACACACTTGGCGGAATCGCACAGCATCGATGCACTGGCCGCTCGCACCAACATGAGTCGTCGCTCCTTCACCCGCCACTTTCACCGCGCCACTGGCATGACGGTGGGGGAGTGGTTGATCAACGAGCGCCTGAGGCGAAGCTGTGAGCTGCTGGAAACTACGACCTTGCCGATCGACCAGGTGGCAGAGTGCAGTGGCTTTAACACGGCGACCTCGCTCAGACAGCACTTCCAGCAACGTTTCCGCGTGAGTCCCAGGGAGTGGCGAAGGGCTTTTGGCATCAGGTAGAGACATCAGGGGTGGCCGCACAACCCGTCAACTCACCTGCATTATACGATCGTCTGAATTAGTCCGCCCTGATGCAGGTTGACAGCTGGGGCCTCGTCCTCTTCAATAGCTACTCGATGATGCCGTGTGATGCTGGTGATAACTCCTGATCTCCCAGGCTGTCCCTATACGCATTTCACGAAGCCTTACGCCAGGCGTAATGCACTGATTTTTAACGGTTTTTGGTGGTGTGACTTGTAATCAGTAGGTCCCGGGTTCGACTCCTGGTGCCGGCACCATCTAAAAGATGGTTATGGATCAACGACTTGCTGCAACATCAAAACCGCCCATCGAGGCGGTTTTTTTGTGCGTGGGTGAATCATGGTGTCGTGCCCGGCAGCGCGGGTGTACTTCAGGCGTTCGGCACCTGCGCAGGCACTTTTCGTACAAGCCCTAGCGCTTGAGTTCGTCTCTCAGCGTCCTGACCTGCGCGATGTCCAGCCCCGACAGATCCGCCACCGTCTGGTCATCTAGCTGAGTCCGCTCGATCATGTTGCGGGCGACCTCCAGACGAGCCTTCTGTTCGCCCTTCTGTTCGCTTTCCAGCAGGCCTTCCTGACGTCCTTGCTTGCGGCCTTCCTCACGTCCTTCCTTGCGGCCTTCCTCACGTCCTTCCTTGCGGCCTTCCTCACGTCCTTGCTTGAGGCCTTCTTCAAGACCCTGTTGCTTCCACTGCTCGGACCATCGTTTTGCACGCTCGGCCAGCATGTTGTGTACCTCATTGAGTTCGTTAAGATTCTGCCACTCGGTTCCTTCGCTCTCGGGTATCCAATTGGGCAGCAGCACGCGCTTGATCCAGATGGCGAAGTGACGGCGCAGACGAGTCTGGTCCGGCGCTTCGAGCCGTCTTGCCAGTAGCCCGATCAGTTCGACCGCCTCCCTGGAGCCTCGGTGGTGTTCCAGACGAAATATGGCGGCCACCACGCTGCGGGCCTCTGGCGACCAGTGCTCTGAGTCCACGATGGCGCCTCCGTCCAGCAGAAGATAGGGCATTCGTGGGCGGTATCGCTCCAGCTCCCTGGGCACGCTTTGAACGAGGTCCGATACGTCGACGGCGGCGTTCCAACGTTTCTCTCCATTGTAGATGAAGCCTATCAGGAGGACTCGATATTGAGCATTGATTGCCCTGGTTAGGCTGTAGGAGATGGTTTTACTTCTTGATCCACATCATGAAGTTGTATGGCTTTCTCGATGGCGCATTGTTCTTGGTGGCGAGATTGACCTGATGTTTGTTTGTCTCTTCTGGTTCCCGCTCACCATTCACGAATCATTGTTGTTGTGTGTGGCAGTTGGCAATGGTCAGTCATGATGGTAAATCATGTGTTTTTTGTATGTTTATGGGTGAAATCTTACAGGTTTGCCACATCCGGGATTAGGCGATGCTTTGAAGAAGGTATCGCTGATATTGCAAAGTTTACGTGTACTTTTATTCAAGACGTGGGAATAGGATGGGAGAGAAAGTCGTCCTGACTGAAGGTGTGCAGGTATATCACAGGACACATGGTTTTCTCGAAAAAATGTGGCGTTTTGGTTGCTGTATAACTCAAAAGCGGTATAGGCGCAGTCAAGGTTAGGATTTGGGTCGCGCTAGATGCCTTTTATCCGGACAGATCACAGGGAAATATCGAAAAAATGAAGAAATCCCATTTCGATACCATGATTGAAGAATCGAGCAACAAGGTAAAAGAGTCGCAGCGAAAAATTGCCGAGGTCACTGCCAGTGTTGAAGCCGCTCGTGCCCGCGCAGATGCAGGAGACTCAGTAGGCTTCAACATCGAAGTTGCTACCTTGGATGACGTTCATGCCCACACCGAGACCATGAACGCCAATATCGCAGAGTTGATCATGGGGCTTGATGACACTACAGCCGGATTTTCCAAAGATTTTGACGAAATGCGCAACAAGTCCAGTATGGAGAAGTTCGTCGGAATCTTTGGTAAGGGAAAGGCTGAGTCCATGCGTCAGGAGCGAATGAGGAGCGCAAGCATAGACGAAAAGCTGCAGGACCTTATCGCCAAATCCGACATCATCGTAAAACTTCTGGATGGCCAATTACAGGAGCTCGAGAGCCAGCAGGAAAAGGTCCAGAAGAATCTGGAACGATCGCTGGGTGATAGAGAGGCAGCGGTAGCAGAGCTTGAGTCGCTGAGAGCCGAAATAGAGGCACTTGACCCACAGCTCATCGATCTGGAGAGCAAGATATCCGTGGAGCAGGATGCAGCACAGCGTACTCGCCTGGAAACCGAGCTTGCAGACACGAATACACGCTACAACGCGCTGGTCCAGGATGAGCAGGTCAGCATCTCCCGCTCGCAAACGCTCGAGCGCTACATCGAGAAGGGGAAAACCTGGTTGGACAGTCTTCAGAATCAGGCAGCGACTCAAAAGGTGCTGATCAACAAGCTCCAGACAGATACTCAGCAAAGAGTTGTGCTATATGACGCCCTGAGTAAGTCGTTGAAGACGGCTCAGCAGCAGGACGTAGCGCACAGGATCAACGAAATTGGCTCGCAGACAGACCAGGAAGCTCAGACTGCGATGGCGGGCATCGGCAGTGCAACCAACCAGCGCATGGCCGATATGCTCGAAGCACATGAAGGCCAGATGGTGTATGCAAGAGACGTCTTGGAGAAAAAGGCCCGCGCTGACGAGCGCTTTGCTCGAAGATTTTCAAAGATCGTCGAGAAACATGACAAGAATCTGTATGGGCGTTGAGGGGCAGGTTCCCCATCACTCGAGACGTGATAGGTAGAGGTTCTATACCAGCTTCCTTCTGGGGGCGATCATTCGGTGAATGATGTCATCGTTGAATGAAAATGATGTGCTAGCCGGTACTCGCCGAAAAGAGGGTGCGATGGATTCGTCAGATTGTGATCATCTTGAGTTAGCTGACGTGTATGCTTCGCGTCATTACTTTCGGAGATTCAGCGAGATCCTCCAGCGGCTCGAGAGAGTGGCGGCAGCCATGCATGCCAGCGATCAACTGAACCGCATAGATGCAAGAGCACTGACGGATTATCTGAAGCGCCTTGATTTTACCTTTGACGCGTTGAGCACCAAGTATTTGATGGTGGGGCAAACCCCCTCCCGTAGTCTCGGTAGCCTCACCGTGGACAGACGCGAGAGTGGCTTTCCGGTCGCCAGCGAGTTGATGCGTATGGCTAATGACGCTCAGCAAGCTTCACGCCATCTGACAAATATGCCAAGTACACGCGAACTCAAGGCTCAGATGATTCGCACCATCCTTGGTGAGTGCCGTTCGCCTACCCGACTTCAGTATGCCATGTCCCAGCGACTCTATTACGAGCAAATCTCTCGAGGCGCTCTTTTCTGGATTCAAAATGACCCTCAGTGCGAGATGCTGGACAGTGACGGTGGGCGAAGGCGTTTTTTCATCCATTGGGCTGTCTACGACAGCCAGGTCAATCTACCTGTCATCTACTTGATGGAGGTCGATGACAGTGGTTCTGCCCCTCTGCCAAAAGACGAATACCGTTGGCCAGCTGTCCAGGCTCACCTGATGGCCCAGTCCCTTGCTGGACTGACATTGCTGACCATTGCCCGTGGGTTGGATGCGGACTTCGATGACGTTCATCCAAAACGGCTCCACCGCTATCACATTGGGCCCATGTACTCGTCCTCCTATACCGAGCAGGCCGGACCGTTGCGGCAGATTCTCGAGCAGGCCTGTCCAGGGGGAGAGGACGATTGGGCCTTGGCCTGGACCCAGGAGGAGCTCGATAGTGATGGGACGCAAGAAGAACGTAGTGGATGGTTCAGTAAGGTCGAGCGCGAAATCTTTGCCCTGGACCCCTTCTCTGATGGTGCAGGTCATTCCGGAGCTACTCGTACGTTACGCTCCATCATTTTGCCTCAGCGTCCGTATCAGGTTCTGGCTGAGCTGGCCCCCTCCGGGTTTGCCGATGTGCAGAAGTTTGTGGTCAGCCCATCGGGACAGGTGCTGCACTTATAACACGATGATGGCGCCGTCCTGAGGTGCGAAGCAACAATAGATAACCGTGGCAGGAAGGCCCGGTAGCGAGGGATTCATGAGTCTTGACAGCGATCAGATGGAACTGCGCGAAGATGATATCCAGAGGCACTACGCTGCGGCTGAAAGGATGCTGGAGGGCTTTGATCACAGTCCCCGTATCGCACGCCCACGGCAGCAGCTTACGCTTGACGAGAAAGAAATATCTCCAGGTATAGGTCGTACTCGCAGGCTTCGATCGACCACGCCGGGGCTCGCCACACGCTCCACGGGGCGCCCGGATGGAGTGCACTTGGGCGAACGGATAGCGACAAGCAAAGGAGGAGACCCATTGATGTCTCCGCTCCAGGCGACCGTCCAGCATGGCCTCCGGCGATCCATCGCGATTGCTCTGGCGATTGGCGAATGCTGGGCCGAGCGCAATGGGTTGCTGGAGCTTAAACAGGCCAATCTCTCTGGCTCACTGGCTTCATCGCGGCGTACCGAGTTCACGGAGCTGCTTGCCGCCGAGGCGCTGATCTCCACCCATGTTCTTGCCAACGCCTTGGCATGGCTATTGCTCGATCATGGCAGCGAGACACAGGTTGAGGTGGGCGAGTTACAAGAACTGGTTACTGACAACGCTCAACTGGCTCTTCATGGTGTCTTGTGGGAACTGGATCAGATTGTCGCTTTACATGCCAGCGATGACGTTCACCTTGTTGCCGCCCTGCTTGCCTGGACCGAACAGTTGTTGGAGAAGGTGGTTCTAAGAGCAGAGAACGCTCCGCGACTGGGATCCTTCACCGCCAGCGTATGGAGAGTAGAGGCAGATAGGCTCACATTGAGAGGTTTCGAGCCGGCGCGTCGAGGTGGATCCAGTAATTTGAACATGGTGTTCAAGCGACCTGAAGAGGTCATCGGAAATCATATCGCCAAGCACCAGGCGCAGAGGCTTGCCCGTATGGTGATGGCGTACGACTTTGAACGTCGCATGAACCCCTTCGCCGAGCTGGGAGGTTTTATCTTCACCTTCATGGGGGACGGTAAACCAGGCACCGGCAAGACCACTCTGATCCAGATGATGGCGGGATTGATTCATGACTACTGTCAAGTGGCGGGTTACCCCTTCCGCTACCAGAACTTCGGTGTTGACAATATTGACAGTTATCAAGGCAAGTCGGGACAGAACGCCAAGGCCTTCATTCATCATGTCATGGATCCTTCGGTGATAGGATTTGGAACTATTGATGATATCGACCAGATTGCTGGAAAACGCGGTGACCGTCAGTCCTCCGCCGGGCAGCAGGAGGTGACTGCCGTGTTGATGGAGGCATTTGCCGGCGCCAATACCGTGGTAAGAGGGAATTGTACTTTCGGAATGTTTTCGAACTATCCGGAAAATGTCGACGACGCTCTTCGCCAGCGGGCGGGTGCCAGATTTCTGGTTGATGGACCAAAAACCAGAGAGGACTATATCGATATTCTGCATCTTTTGCTGGGCAGTCACCATGGTATCCCACTCGGAAAGCACGAACTCTATTCTTCTCAGAGCATAAAGCAAGCAATCGCTCAATCCTTTTCTTCCTACAATAGGCCTGCTGAGCCACGCCTGAAAGAGGTTCTTGAACGAGTTTTCGAGAAATTCGGCGATATTGATTCAGTTGCTGCTTTGGGGACATATCTGAAGGAGATTCAACAGGTTGATGAGAGATTTACCGGCCGCGCAATAAAAAACATAAGCGACGCGGTTAAAGTTCGCTCGATGGATTTCGATATACCTGATGAGTGGATGGAGGTTCCGGATGTCTTTCTGGCCAAGGACTATGAAACGAAGAAGGCGATGATTTCAGAGCTTCGTGTCCCGATCACTTCAAACATGGTCCTTCAGGAAATCAATCGCTACGCCGACAGCGAGTTTCGCTATGCAGGAAGCTCCGATGAAGCAGCGATTGATGCGTTGGTACGTGATATGGAACGTCGTCACGAAGCTCAGCGTCGCTTCCAGGATGGCAGAGGGTGATCCTATGCAGCGGCTGATCGAAAGTGGTCTGATGTATTCCAATCTTTTCCACGTCGACTCGCCTGTGTTGGTGGATCGCTATAACAGAGCACTCGAGCACCTGACTGGTGCGACCACCCAGCTTTCCGAGTTTCATGTTGATGTTTCCGGGTATTCCCCGGAAGTTGGTTCAGAGTTGGGTGATCATCAGTACTTGAATCATGGCGGAGTCAATCGTCAATTCATTCTATTGAGTAACGAACAAGGCCGATGCCCCTTGCTCAACGCCCATTTTTCCACCAGTCGACAAATCTTGAACCGATTTATCAGAGAGAACGAACGACAACTATTTGCCTTGACAGCGACCGACGCCATAGCCGGTGAATTGGAGAATTCTGTTTTCAGTGTCGAGAGCCCCCGGGACCTTTTCGATATTCGTCAAATCAAGGTGGTTGCGGACACGACGAATGGCACCATTGCCAAGGCAGGCCACCTTGCCAGGCTGGTGGATCGTTTCCACGATGAGAAGGATGGCTGGTTCAATGAACAACTGATCAACGAAATGATCGATGTTGCTCGTTGTACTGGTGATGTCACGCGGAACCCGGTCCAGCTCCAGCATGCTGTCTTCGAGCAGAGGAATTTCTGGACGTCTTTGTTTGGCGGTCTGTATATCTTTCAAGATATGGAGAAGCCGAGTGTTGTCGTGCGCGAAGAGAAGTACCGGCGCCAGCTGCCGTCGGCGCTTGTAATGCTGCTCGATGATCGACGTGATGTGGCCCGTTTTTTGAGTGACAACGAGCTTGTCGAGACTGTCGTCAAGTTTCCAGGCGATGAGGGTGTTGCTGTCCTGCGCCGAAAGCTGGACCTTATGCTTGGTCTGGAGTTGGCGAAAAAGTCTGTTGATTCAACTGGACATGCCGGGTCTCGACTACGTCGTCTTGCGGCCCGCAGTGGTGTCTCACTACCCATGGAGTATGAAGGGCTGGCGTCCATTGTCCGGTGGGCAGAGGCCGGTGGAACAAGGCCAAAGGTCGGCATAAGTCATCCCGCCTACTTTGCCACCCTTCGTGCTGCTGACACGCCGGTGAAGGATCTGGTCAATATGCTGCTGGCGGAACTGGTTCCGAATGACGTTCTACAGCTCTACATCTGTCACAAGGATGAGTTCTATCGCCGCTACCGAAGCTGGCCGCGTGAGGTCAGAGATTTTTCCGTCGATGCTATCGTTCGTGAGTATATCTCCGATAAAGACTCCGCTCGCGCCATGCTATTTGGCAGTAACAAGGAATAATGCGTGATTGCTTTTGCTCGCCTGATCCTGGTCGTCATGGTTCTTATGACGATCTGTTATATCATTGTCAATATTTACTTTTTTTTCGTTGGCGCAAGGGGCTTGAAGATGAATGGGAAAGGCGTTCTTCAGCGGGTGACGAGAGAGTCTTTGTGCGCAGATCGACGCGTCGGTATCGTCGCCGCTGGCGGCCTATATTGATATCCTTGATTTATATCTTTCCCGTCACGTTGATGACTGTTTTGGTGTTTGTTATCAATTTTTTCTAGGGGGCAGTCAATGGCAATCGTGAAGTGGAGTTTCTGGGGTGTTTTCTGGCTGATGGTCGGAGCGGTCATGCATTATAGCCTTCCCCAGTATGACGTCGTTCGTATCGTCGATACCTACGAGAAGCGACAGGATATCAACGATTGGACGCGCATCTTTTGGTCTGATCCGGATGATTTGACCAATACGCTGGAAAATCGTGATGTTCAGTTCATACAAGCAGTTTTCCCCAGTGGTAAAGCGATCGTCTATCGCAATGAGGATACCGGCTGGAGCTGGCCACCTTACTTCAAGTTCGATACCGCAAATCTTTATACGGAGGCCAGTGACCGGATTTCGACACGGGCGGATCCTCAATGGGTTTCCATCATGCATTACGGTTGGCGCAACCAATTCTTTTCCATCTTTCCTAATGCTGTCTCGATTGAGTCGGTCGAAGGCCCGAATGACAAGCCATTCAATTGGTTTACATACGGTTTTCTGGTGCTGATGGGAAGCGCTGTCGCTTTCTTATGGCGAGCCTGGGTGCGCTTCAGGCGGCGCCATCTCGACCCGGTGATGGAGGAAGTTGAAGGTGGCCTCGATAGTGCTGGTGAAGCTGTAAATTACCGTTGGCACCGTCTACGCCGATGGCTGGATACATGGAAGGGCCGCAACAGGCGCTAGGTGTCGGGTCGCGGATGAACCTCGGTTCTTGGAAAAACCGCATTGAAGGTGGTGTACTCGGAAACTGCGTCCGCGCACGCTCTGCTCGAAGTGCTTTGGCATCAGACGCAACGCCGGTGGAACAGATCGCCGAGCGCCGCCGGCAACGCTAGACCTATTGGCAGATTGCCCAGGCGCTGGGGATTGGCTAGGGCTTGTCTGAAAAGTGCCTGCGCTCGGTAATACGGCGTTAAAAATCGGCTGGTGCGCCAGCCCGGTCAAAATGCTCATTTACACCCCGTAAACTGCGCTTTCTCACCGATTTTTGCCTTGTCTAACCTTCGCTCGTCGACTTTTCGGACAGCGCCTAAAGCACGGTGGCACGTATTCTCAAGCGCGAGTGGGCCTATCCCTGGTTTTACGGAGCTCGGAGGAGTGAGGCCAGCAGCTGCGCGCCTGGCTTCATCAGGACAACTGGCACCGACCACATGCCTTCCTGAATGATCAGTCTCGCGTTGGCCGGCTGGCCCGTTCCGTGAACAACCTGGCGGGTTTTCACACCTAGCGTTTGAGTTCGTCTCTCAGCGTCCTCACCTGCGCGATGTCCAGCCCCGACAGATCCGCCACCGTCTGGTCGTCCAGCTGAGTCCGCTCGATCATGTTGCGGGCGACCTCCAGGCGAGCCTTCTGTTCACCTTTCTGTTCGCCCTTTTGTTCGCCCTCCTGCAGTCCTTCCTGACGTCCTTGCTTGCGGCCTTCCTGGCGGCCTTCTTCAAGACCCTGTTGCTTCCACTGCTCGGGCCATCGTTTTGCACGCTCGGCAAGCATGTTGTGTACCTCATTGAGTTCGTTGAGATTCTGCCACTCGGTTCCTTCGCTCTCGGGTATCCAGTTGGGCAGCAGCACGCGCTTGATCCAGATGGCGAAGTGACGGCGCAGACGAGTCTGGTCTGGCGCTTCGAGCCATCTTGCCAGCAACCCGATCAGTTCGACCGCCTCCCTGGTGCCACGGTGGTGTTCCAGTCGAAATATGGCGGCTACCACGTTGCGTGCCTCTGGCGACCAATGCTCCGAGTCCACGATGGCGCCTTCGTCCAGCAGAAGATAGGGCATTCGTGGGCGGTATCGCTCCAGCTCCCTGGGCACGCTCTGAACGAGGTCCGATACGTCGACGGCGGCGTTCCAACGCTTCTCTCCATTGTAGAGCACGACGGGCAGCACCGGGGGCAACCTGGCGTGGGGCGAGAGCTTCTGCTGCTTGATCAGGTCCTGATACAGGAGGCCCACGTAGGTCATGATGCGCAGCGCCATGAAGGGATCGATGGTGCTCTGGAATTCGATCAACAGATAGACGTAGATCCAGTCATCGCCGAAGCGTGCGCGCCAGATGACGTCGGACTCCCGATCGCGCAGGTCGTCGCTGACAAAGCTGCTGCTGACCTTCTCCAGTGAGTCGAGGTCGAGATGCGCTATCCATTCCTCCTTGATGAAGCCTGTCAGGAGGTCTCGAATGACTCTAGGTTCGCTGAACAGCAGTTTGTAGCTGAGGTCGTGCTGGTGGTTCATGGGATATCAGCCGCCGACTGGCGAGAGCCAGTAATGGAAGGAGATGGCAATCATCCTGGCGGCTAATGGCTGGCATGTACGGCTACGGAGTCGATTGGGTGGAAACCTGACCAAATGTCAGAAGTTTGAGCAAAGTCTTGTTCAGATCTTTTTCAGAGAGAGGCGTAGTGATAAGCCCTCAACCCCCCAGAATGGCCTTGGTTTCCAGATATTCCTCCAGGCCCTCTTCGCCCCATTCACGACCGTTGCCGGATTGGCCGTAGCCGCCGAAGGGGGCATCGAAGGAAAAGTCCGCCCCTTGCAGGTAGCACTGGCCGGCCTTGAGCCGGCGGGCGATGGGCAGGGCGGCTTCGGCGCTGGCGGCGTAGACGGCGGAAGACAGCCCATAGGGCGTGTCGTTGGCGATCTCGATGGCCTGTTCCAGGTCGTCGTAGGGAATCAGGCACAGCACCGGGCCGAAGATTTCTGAGCGTGCGATCGCCATGTGGTTGCTGACGTCGCTGAAGAGGGTGGGGCGAACATAGTAGCCCTGCTCCAGCCCCTCAGGGGCCTCGGTACCACCCAGCATCAAGCGCGCTCCCTCGGCGATACCCTGCTGAATGTGCTGGCGTACGCTGTCGCGCTGGCGTCGGGACACCAACGGCCCCATGGTGGTGGCGGAGTCCGTCGGGTCACCTGCCACCTGCTCCCGGGCGACCGTCAGGGCGATGCGTTCGGCGTCGGCCAGACGTGAACGTGGTATCAGCATGCGGGTGAAGGCATCGCAGGTCTGACCACTGTTGGCCATCACGTTTTCCACCCCGAAGCGCACCGCCCGGGGCAGGTCCGCGTCCGCGGTGATGATCAGCGGCGACTTGCCCCCCAGCTCCTGACACACTCGCTTGACCCCGGCGGCGGCGTTGATGGCCACCTCGATACCGGCGCGGGTGGAGCCGGTGAAGGACACCATGTCGACCTCGGGATGGCTCGCCAGCAGAGGGCCGATCTCGCTGCCGGAGCCCGTCACCAGGTTGAAGACCCCGGCGGGGAGGCCGACGCTGTGAAAGATCTCGGCCATGATGAAGTCCTGCAGCGGTGTCTGTTCGGCCGGCTTGGTGACCACGGTACAGCCTGCCGCCAGGGCCGGGGCCAGCTTGCCGACCAGCTGATGCAGTGGGTAGTTCCAGGGGTTGATCAGCGCGCACACGCCGACCGGCTCGCGGACGATGGCGACGCCATTGCGGCGTTCGATCTCTTCGGAACGCAAGACCCGCTCGGCGTAGTAGCGCATGCCTTCGATGGGGCCATCCACGTGCATGGCGGGTGTGATCTGGACCGGGCAGCCCAGGGTGATGACGTGCGCCTCGACCAGGTCTGCGTGGCGCCTTTGCATCTCGTCGGCGACGGCGAGAAGTATCTCGCGCCGTTGCCCGGCGGGGGTCGCCGACCAGTCGGGCAGAGCGCGCCGCGCCGCCTCGACGGCGGCGTCGATATCCGCTCGGTGCGCTCTTGGCACCGAGGCGCACAGATTCTCGGTGGCAGGGTCGAGGATGCCAAAGCGCTCGCTGTCGCTGGGCGTGTGCCAGCGGCCATCGATAAAGAAGTGTTCTCTGTAGTGCATGGCGAGGTCCTCGTTGGCTCGGATGATGATCAAGACCGGCGTATACCGTCGCGGTCAGCCTGGCAGCCCTTTATCCGGACCTGCCGCGCACGACCACTTCATGGCCGACCTCTTCCGGCTCGGTGTCGGTCAGTTCGGCGGGGAAGCCGTCGCCGAGCACCTCGACGTCGCAGTCGTCCTCAAGGCGCCGGATGATGTTGGATGACCACTCACGGGGGCCGTAGCGCTCTTGGCCATCCTGAAAGATGTCGAGCAGCAGCGGCGATATCTCGAGGGGCACCTCGAGGCTTCTGGCCAGGGCATCGAACAGTCCCACGTCCTTGAGCACCAGATCCATGGTGAAGCTGATATCGCGGCTACCGTTGAGAATGACCTGGGATTCGGTCTCGTGGACAAAGGAATTGCCCGAGGAGATACGGATGGCCTCGAAGGTGGTGTTCATGTCCAGGCCGGCCTTGCGAGCCACGGTCAAGGCCTCGGCCACCGAACACAGGTTGGCGGTGGCGAGGTAGTTGGTCAGTACCTTGAGCACCGAGGCCGTGCCCAGAGGTCCGGTGTGCAGGACCCGACGCCCCAGGGTGGTCAGCACCGGCAACACCCGTTCAAAGGTGTCGCGATCACCGCCGGCGAAGATCGAAATGTTGCCGGTGGCGGCGCGGTGGCAGCCGCCGGAGACCGGTGTCTCCATGGCGAGGGCGCCGGTGGCGGTGACCCTGGCGGCGATGCGTACCAGTTCCTGGGCATCGGTGGTGCTCATCTCCAGCCACACCTTGTCGGCAGACAGCCCGGCGATGACCCCATCCTCGGCTTCCATTACCGCGCTGCAGGCGCGAGGAGATGGCAGGCAGGTGATGATCATGTCGCTGGCCTCGGCCACTGCTCTGGGGCTGCTGGCGGCGGCTGCGCCCTGGTCGATGAAGCGTCGGGTGACCTCGGGGTCGAGGTCGCGGATCGTGACGTGATAGCCGTTGCGCAGCAGGCTGCCGGCGAGCTTGCCGCCGACGTTGCCAAGTCCGATAAAGCCGATGTTCATGGGATGTCATCTCATGCCGGTGAGCCGATCACCTTGCAGTGACATCCTTGTGCGGGGGCGGATGAAATGCTGCAGGTAGGCTTCACGCTAGGCACGGCGGGGGCAGACGACAATTCATCTTTTCTTGGTGATTGGTCACTTTTGTTGAGTGAAGGCGACTCAGCCCCGCTGACTCAGCAGCCAGGTGCTGAAGGCCTCAACTCGCGGATCGTCGGCCAGATGGGAGGGGTAGGCGATGCCCCATTCGCCGCTGGCGGGCTGTACCTTGCCCGCCGGGTTGATCAGCCGGCCCGTGGCCAGGTCATCCTCGGCGAAGGGGCCATTGACCAGGGCGACGCCTTCACCTCGGGCGGCCATCTCGAGCGCCGCCGCCAGGGTGTCGACCTGAAGGGCGCGTGATGGCGCGGGCCGTGTGGCAGAAGGCGACTGGGTGTCGAACCAGCCCTGCCAGCTCCAGCTCTCGGTGTAGACGCTGATCAGCGGGAAGGCCTGCAGCGCCTCGGGGGATAGCGGCAACGAATGCCCCATCACCAGCGAGGGGCTGCACACAGGGGTCAGCGTCGAGGGAAACAGCGGTGTCCAGTCAAGTCGAGAGGGCAGAGGGCCATCACGGAAGAGGATGGCGATATCGGCGTGAGCGCTGTCGAAGGTCCAGTCCAGGCTGTAGGTCTTTATCCTCAGTTCGGTCTCGGGATAGCGCTGGTGAAATTGTGCCAGTCGTGGGGCCAGCCAGCGGATCGAGGTGGTTACGTAGACCTGCACGCGCAGGGGTTCAAGGCAGGGCTGGCGACGCAGTGTTTCGGCGCCCAGGATCAGCGCTTCCAGGGCGTCGCGCACGACAGGGTAGAAACGTCGCCCGGACTCGGTGAGCTCGATATGCCGACCCCGGCGGGCGAACAGTTTCGTCCCCAGGCTCTGCTCCAGACGCTGTATCTGGTTGGCGATGGCGGGGTGGGAGAGGTGCAGCTCCTCGGCTGCGGCGCGCAGGCTTGATAGTCGCGCCGCGGCCTCGAATCCCTTCAGCGCACTCAAGGGCGGCAGGCGATCCAGCGGCAGCGGTGCCGTGGATGCCCGATGACGCGGGACGTCAGACAACGCGGGACGACAGCTGGCGCGCGGCCTGCACCAGGTTCTTGGAGTAGCGGCGCGCCTCCTGGGGGCTCAGGGTGTCGCTGCTGATGGCGGCGCTGATCGCTGCGATGGGCTCGTTGCGCAGGTTGAGCACCGGTGCGGCGATGCAGCTGACGCCCTGCTCAGGCGCGCCGTTGGAGGTGGCGTAACCGAGCCGATGGGCCCGCCCCAGTTCCGCCATGACGCCTTTCACCCCCTTGTTCTCGGGAGCAAGACCAAGCTCGTCGGCGAGATAGCCCTGCCAGGAGTCCTCGTCGCGCATCGCCAGGATGATCTTGCCACTGGCGGCTTCGTGCAACGCCATGGTCTTGCCGACGTAAAGGTTGAAGCTTGCGCCACTGGCACCGTCGATCTTGGACACCACCACTACCTTGTTGCCGATGGGCACGCACAGAAAGATGGTCTTGTGGATTTCGTTTTTCAGGATTTCCGCGATCGGATAGAAGTAGGGTATCAGGCTCTGCTTGTTATAGATGGTGGAGGATATCTGGAAAATGCGTGAGCCGATGCAGTAGGACTTCTTGCGGCTTGGATCCTGGGCCACCAGCTGGTGGTGAAGCAGGGCGTTGATGACACGGTGACCGGTGGCCGGCGAGATACCGGTAGCGTCACAGATTTCCGAAAGCGTCATGGGATAGCTGGTGGCCGCCAGCAGGTCCAGGATCATGACGCTATGATCGACCGCCGGAGCCTTGGTCTTTTCCGAGGTCCTTTCCGAATTCATGATCAGCCGCGGTCTCCAAAACGCGAATGCGAGGACGAATGCAGATGACTCGTCCGGTCAGACTCAGGGGCGATGTGGCTCCTGGGCGTCGTTCAGATCGGGTGGTCCTGAAGGATCAGGTCGGCCCCCTTTTCCGCCACCATCATCACCGGTGCATTGAGGTTACCCGAGGTGATGTTGGGAAAGATCGAGGCGTCGATGACCCTGAGCCCGGACACGCCATGCACCCTGAGACTGCCATCGACCACCGCCTCGCGAGGGTCGGGCCCCATGGCGCAGGTACCGCACAGATGATAGATGGAGCCTGCGTTGGCGCGAAAGTACTCTAACATGCTTTGGTCATCGTGGACGGCATCCGCCGGGGTGACCTCGGCGTCGATGACGGCACCCAGGGCTGCCGTTTCGGCCAGCGCGCGAATGAGCCGGCTGCCCTGAATGGCCTCGTCCTGATCTCGTCGGGTTCCCAGATAGTTCGGCCGGATCACCGCCGGCTCATTGGCATCGGCACTGGCCAGCTCGATGGTGCCACGACTGTCGGGACGGCAGGAATTGAAGGCCAGCAGGAAGCCGGAGTAGGCATCCGCGGTCAGTGTCGTGTCCGGAAGCGCCGGGATGCGATAGGACAGCGGGTTGAAGTAGAGCTGGATATTGGGCACGGGTTCGTCGGCATGGCCGCGAAAGAAGCCGCCGGCCTGGTTGACGCTCATCGCCAGCGGGCCGCTGCGATTGATCAGGTACCTCATCGTTGCCCTGGTCAGGCCGGGCAGAGAGTTGAAGTCGTCGTTCAGGGTCCGGCAGTTGGCGCGATAGAAGTAGCTGACGGCCAGGTGATCCTGCAGGTTTCGGCCCACGCCGGGCAGCTGCTGGAGCGCTGCGATCCCGTGTTGTCGCAGCTTCTCGCTGTCCCCGAGCCCCGATAGCATCAGCAGCTTTGGCGAGTCCACCGCACCGGCGCAGACGATCACCTCGCGGCGTGCGCGCAGGGTCTTCAACTGGCCTTGCTCTCGGTATTCAATGCCGCTGGCGCGACGCTGATCGTCGAACAGCACCCGTTGAACCTGGCTGACGTGCTTGAGGGTGAGATTGGAGCGCTCGAGCGCCGGCTTCAGGTAGGCGGTGTTGCTGGAATCGCGACGGCCTCGGCGGATGTTCGTCTCATAGAGGCCGGCACCTTCGATGGAGGCGCCATTGAAGTCGTCATTGAGCGGGTAGCCGAGTTCATCGGCAGCCCTGAGGTAGGACTGGCAGATCGGATGGGCGATTTCCTTGAGCGGGGTGATGCCGATCAGTCCCTGGCTCGAGTGGAATTCGGTATCGCCCGCAGGGTGCTGCTCGAGTTTCCTGAAATAGGGCAACAGCGCCTGGTAGCCCCACCCCGGGTTACCTGCGCGCTCCCAGTCATCGAAGTCCGATGGCTGGCCTCGCACATAGATCATGGCGTTGATCGAGCCCGATCCTCCCTGGACCTTGCCCCGGGGTGTGTAGATCCGCCGGTTGGCCAACGCCGGCTCCTCGGCGCTGTAGTACATGTAGTTGTAGCCGGGGTGATAGTAGGTCTTGGCAAAGCCCACCGGCACCCGAAGCCAGGGGGAGCTGTCACGGCCGCCGGCCTCGACGATCAGTACCTTGTGGCGTCCGCTGGCACTCAGCCGGTGGGCCAGCACGCAGCCTGCGGAACCTGCACCGACGATGATGAAGTCGTAGTCCATCGCCTCAGGCCTCCGGTCGGGTCTTCCAGCGGGTGCAGGACTGCTGGACGACGTCGTAGGGCGTGGCGTCCATGCTCAGGTGCAGGCGCTTGCCGGTGTAGGGCGAGTGGGCCCTGACCACCGCCATGTCCAGTTCCACCCCGAGCCCCGGTCGATCGGAGGGAATGATAAAGCCGTCACTCCACTCGATCTTGGCTTCGAGCACCTCGGCGTGGAAGCCGTCCCAGGTGCCGATGCTCTCCTGGATCAGGAAGTTGGGTGTGGTGGCGGCGAGCTGAATGCTGGCCGCCGCACCCACCGGGCCGTTGTACAGGTGGGGCGCTATCTGGGCGTAGTGGACCTCGGCCAGGGCGGCGATCTTCTTGCCTTCGAGGATGCCGCCGACCCGGCCAAGGTTCATCTGCAGGATCGAGGCGGCCTGGTGGCGCAGCAGGTCATGGAACTCGTACTTGGTGGTCAGCCGCTCACCGGTGGCCACCGGGATGGAGGTATGGTCGGCGACCCTGGCCATGGCCTCGCTCTGGCCGGGTGGCACCGGCTCCTCGAACCACAGCGGGTCAAAGGGTTCGAGGCGCTTGGCCAGGCGGATCGCCGAGGCCGGCGTCATCTGGCCGTGGGTACCGAACAGCAGGTCGCAGCCGTTGCCGACCGCCTCACGGATGCGCTGGCAGAAGGTTGCGCTCTTTTCCAGCGCCTCCAGTGACAGCATATGCCCGCAGTAGGCGGTGTAGGGGCCCGCCGGATCGAACTTGAGCGCGGTAAAGCCGAGGGCCTTCTGCTCCAGGGCGCACTCCACCGCCAGCTCGACATTGTCGTAGTCATAGTCGCCGCCGGGGGCACGGGGGTAGAGATAGGTGTAGGAGCGCAGCCGATCGTGGAGCTTGCCGCCGATCAGTGCATGTACCGGCTGGCCGGCCGCCTTGCCGACGATGTCCCAGCAGGCCATCTCGAGGCCGCTGAGCACCCCCATCATGGTCAGGTCCGGGCGCTGGGTGAAGCCGCTCGAGTAGGTCTCGCGATACAGCCGTTCCAGATGGTGGGGATCCCGTCCCTTCAGGTAGCGCTCGAACACGTCCTCGATGGCGGCGACCACCACTTGCGGGTGGAAGGTCGCCGCATAGACCTCGCCGACGCCCTCGATGCCACAGGCGGTTCCCAGTTTGACGAAGATCCAGTACATGCCGCCGATGTGGGGCGGAGGTGTGGCGACCACATGGCTTTCACAACTGACGACTTTCATGAACGGCGAGTCCTCTGAAAAGGGCAGCAAGCGGCCGACCGCCAGGCGTAGACGCGGCGGTGATGGGCTTGGGTGTGGGGTGGCGCGGGATGGCGTCAGTAGTTCAATACCACCAGCCGGGTCTGGGTGTAGTCCAGCATGCCGTGCTTGCCGTCGTCGCCACCGAGGCCCGAACGCTTCCAGCCGGCGTGGTAGCCCTGGTAGGGGTCCGATGGGGTGCGATTGATGTAGACCTCGCCTGCCTCGATGTTGTGGGCCACCTTCATGGCGGTGCGGTAGTTCTCGGTGAACACCACCGAGGCAAGGCCGAACTGGTGGTCGTTGGCCAGCGCCAGGGCTTCATCCACATCGGCGTAGGTCAGCACCGGCAGTACCGGGCCGAAGATCTCTTCCTGGACGATCTCCATGTCCTGGCGGCAGTCGGTCAGCAGGGTCGGCGGGTAGAAGTGTCCGGGGCCAGGGGGAATCGCGCCGCCGGTGGCCAGGGTGGCGCCGTCGTCGATGGCACGCTCGACCATCTGGTGGACATTGAGGCGGGTGTTCTCGTTGATCAGGGGGCCCATGTGGCTAGGGTCCTCGGCACGATTGCCGAAGGTGCAGGCCTCCATGTTGGCCTTGAGCAGGGCGATGAAGGGCTCGGCGATGGACTGATGCACGTAGACTCGCTCGATGGCGGTACACAGCTGGCCGCAGTTGGTGGTCTTGGAGGCCACGATCTGACGGGCGGCCTGCTCGAGGTCGGCGTCGGGCTCGACGATGGCCGGTGACTTGCCACCCAGTTCCAGCGACGACTTGGCGATATTGACCTGGGAGTACTCCAGCACCTTGCGGCCGGCGCCGACGCTGCCGGTGAGGGTGATCATGCCGACCCTTGGGTGAGTACACACGGCCTCGGCGGTGGCGTGGTCCATGCTCAGGATGTTGACCACCCCCGGCGGGATCTCGGCCGCCTGGACGGCCCTGGCAATTTCGAAGGCCGAACGCGGAGTGTTGTTGCTCGGGCGCACGATCACGCTGTTGCCGGTGATCATCGCCGGGGCAATCTTGCGCAGCAGGGTGAAGACGGGGTAGTTGAAGGGAATCAGGCAGGCCACCACGCCGATCGGCTCCCGAGTGAGCAGCAGGCTCTCGTCAGGGGTGTCGCTGGGCACGATATCGCCCTCGATCCGTCGCGCCCATTCGGCGTGGTAGCGGGTGATATCGGCCGCGTATACCGCCTCGTTGATGGCGTCCTCGAGGCTCTTGCCCGACTCTTCGGCCAGCGCCCGCCCAATGGCCTCGCGACGCTCCATCAGGGCGTCGGCCAGGCGCTGCATATGTACCGCCCGCTCGGCACTGGTCAGCCTGCGCCAGTGCTTCTGGGCCCTGGCCGCGACCTCGACAGCTTCCATCGCCTGGGCGTTGGTGGCGGCCTGGACCTCGCCCACCACCGCTTCCGTGGCGGGGCAGTAGACCGGGATCATGCTGGCATGGGGGGCGCTGACAAAGTCGTTGTTGATGAAATTCCCATCGGTGCTCATGGCTGATTCCTCGTCAAGTTCAAACCAGCCTAGGAAGCGACCCTGAGGGCGTCAAGAAAATTCCTTATGTAGAAATAAAATTCCACATATGGAATATGTGGCGGTGTGCTGGTGCCTGTATGCGAGCCGGCAGGAAGCCAAGACAGCGCCAGGTAAGCGCCAGGTAAGGCCCAAGAAAGCGCCGAGGAAAGCAACATCAGGCGCCCTGCCGGCGACGGCCAGCAGGGCACGTGTCATCGGGCCTAGCGGGTGGCGACCACCACGCGACCTCTGACCTTGCCTTCCATCAGGCGCTCTGCGGTGGTGATGGCCTCGCTCAGCGGGATCTCGCTGGCGATGTCGTCGAGACGCTCTTCAGGCATCAGCTCGGCCAGGCGCTGCCAGGCTTCCAGGCGAACTTCTCTGGGCTGCATCACGCTGTCGATGCCGGCCAGGGTCACGCCGCGCAGGATGAAGGGCATCACCGTGGCGGGAAGGTCCATGCCCTGGGCCAGGCCGCAGGAGGTCACCGTGCCGCCGTAGCGGGTCGAGGCCAGCACATTGACCAGGGTGTGGCTGCCGACGCTGTCGACGGCACCCGCCCAGCGTTCCCTGGCCAGGGGCTTTCCGGGCTGTTCGAGCTCGCCGCGGTCGATGATCGAGGTGGCGCCGAGCGCCTTCAGGTAGTCCGCCTCCTCGACCTTGCCGGTGGAGGCAACGACTTCGTAGCCCAGCTTGGCCAGCAGGGTGATGGCAAAGCTGCCGACGCCACCGCTGGCGCCGGTGACCAGCACCTCGCCCTGGTCCGGGGTCACCCCGTGGCGCTCCAGCGCCAGCACCGAGAGCATGGCGGTGTAGCCGGCGGTGCCGATGGCCATGGCGTTTCTGGTGCTGAAGGCTTCGGGCAGCGGGATCAGCCAGTCGCCGTTCAGCCGTGCCTTCTGGGCCAGCCCGCCCCAGTGCTTCTCGCCGACGCCCCAGCCGTTCAGGACCACCCGGTCACCCGGCTGGAAGTCCTGGTGCTGTGAGGCTTCCACCACGCCGGCAAGGTCGATACCCGGGACCATGGGGAAGGACTTGACCACCGGGCCCTTGCCGGTGATGGCCAGCCCGTCCTTGTAGTTCAGGGTGCTGTATTCGACGTTCACGGTCACGTCGCCCTCGGGCAGGGCCTGGTCATCCAGTGACTCGATAGCGGCCTTCTGAGTGTCGCCTTCCTTGCGGATCACGATGGCGTCGAACATGGCGGTCTCCTTTTTAGACGGTTTGTCTATAAATTGGCGCAAGCAGTATCAGGGCGCCGTATACGACCCCGCAGGAGCGGGCTCTTGGTTCAGTGTCGGACTATTGTCAAGTCAGGTCGGCTCAGTTCAGTTCATGGCGACGGACGACCCTGGCGTTGGGTGTCCAGGCCCGAAAAGAAGCTGTCGGTGAACACATCGATCGGGCGCGGGCTGCGTTCCAGCCTGGCGCGCATGATGGCGCCCTCCCAGCCGATCCAGAAGGCCTCGGCCAGCCGGTCAGGGTCTCTGTCGGAGGCGATATCGCCGTGGTGGCGGGCTTCTTCCAGGCAAGCGGCGAGACGTCGTTGCCAGTCGGCGAGCGTGGCGATCAGCCGCTCGCGGTAGTCCGGTGGCAAGCCAGCCGCCTCCTGACCGAGATTGCCCACCAGACAGCCACGGCGATAGTCGTGGCGCGCCATGCCGGCCTTGGCATCGTCGACAAAGGCCTGCACGCGCTCGAGCGGTGGCCGGGAATCGTCTTGCAGATGGCGGTCGAGCTTGTCGGCAAAATAGCGGGCGTAGCGCTCGAGCACCGCCTGGCCGAAGGCTTCCTTGCTGGCAAAGTAGTGATAGAAGGAACCCTTGGGCACCCCGGCACGCTTGAGCATGCCGTCGAGTCCCGCGCTCAGAAAGCCGTGTTCGGTCAGGGTCTCGAGGCCGCTGGCGATCAGCGCCGCTCTGGCGTCGCCCTGGGTGGCGCCGACGCTGTAGTCGGTCTTCGGCGGTCGCCCCCGGCGCCTGGCTATCGTCGGATTGGTCATGCAATGATTTTAGACCAGGTGTCTATAAAATCAATGATGGGGCTGACCACGAGGGCAAACGAGAAGACACGCGAGGGTGGCCACGGGGGGCGACAGCATCACCTGACACGACACCAGCGGCCCGGTATCGGGCCGCTGGCGATTGGAGCAGGTCATCGACGAGGGTCTATCAGACCTGGGGTGACAGGCACTCGACCGGCGAGCGAGACTCGCGCGACTTGCGCATCAGGCTGATGACGACAAAGATCGCCGAGTTGACCACCAACCCGCAGAAGCCCGGGTGCCAGCCGAAAGGCGCATCGATGCCGAATTGCAGCAGCAGGGTGATGACGGCGCCGACACTCAGCCCGATAAAAGCCGCGGTCTGGGACGCGCGACGCCAGAACAGGGCACCCAGCAGCATCGGCAGCAGTTGCACAATAATGCCGTAGGCTCCGAGCAGCAGGCTGACCAGCGAGCCGGGGTTGGCCAGTGCCAGCAGGTACGCCATCAGCGATATCGCGATGACCCCGTAGCGCGTCAGTGACAGCGCCTTGTGCTCGGGCAGGGCGCGCATCCTGGGCGTGAACTGGACCACGTCACGTACCAGGATGGTGGCCGAGGTGTGGGCCAGGTTGGCGGCGGTCGACATGGCCGCCGCCAAGGCGCCGGACAGTGCCAGTCCGATCACCCAGGCGGGCAGGTCGGCGAGTTCCACCACGATGGTCAGCAGCACCCGGTCAGGCGAATCCAGTGGCGTGTCGGCGAGCAGCACGATGCCGGCGAAGCCGATGATCAGCAGCGGTACCAGCAGGTAGCTGTAGAGCGGGTAGAGCACAAAGACACGCTTGAGCGTCCTGACGTCCTTGGCGCTGTAGAACTTCATGAAGATGTGAGGCCACATCACGCAGCCCAGCGCGCTGACCAGTACCGCAGTGGAGAAGGCGCCCCAGCCCATCCCGGTGGCGCCGGGCATGGTCAGATATTCCGGCGCCTGGTCCTTGATCTGCTGGAACATTTCACCGACGCCGCCAAAGAACTGCTCGGCCGTGGTCAGCCCCAGCGCCCAGGCGATGACGACCATCATCAGGCCCTGCATCAGGTTGGTCCAGCCGATGCCCTGAAGGCCGCTGGCGTAGACGTAGGCGGCCACCACGCCGCAGGCCAGTAGACTGCCCAGCCAGAACGGAATGGTGCCGGAGGTCGCCGCTTCGAACAGCATGCCGGCACCAGCGATCTGGATGGTCAGGTAGGGAATCATCGCCAGCACGCTGACGACACCGATGACTAGGCCCAGCACATTCTTTGGAGTGGGGTAGCAGGCCGACAGAAACTCGGCCTGGGTCAGAAAGCCGTGGCGGCGACCCAGCCGCGAGATATGCGGCGCGATCAGCCACCACACGATTACCGCCAGCGTCAGGTAGGCGATGATATAGAACGCCGGGGCGCCCTTGCTGTAGGCCCAGCCAGGTGCACCGAGGAAGGCAAAGGCGGAGAAGATCTCGGCACCGAGGATGAAGAACAGCACCAGAAGGCCCATATGGCGACCGCCCGCCACGTAGCCTTCCAGCGAGGAGCCCTGGCCACGCCTTGCGCGCAGGCCCACCAGCAGCACGATGACCAGATAGCCCACCGTCATGGCGGTGATCAGCAGAGAATCACTCATGGTCTGCCTCCTCGCCGGTATCCTTGCGATAGGCGATCAACAGGCCCACGAACAGCGCGAAGACCCAGGCCACGTACCAGAACATGAAGAACGGCATGCCGAGCACCATCGGATCGATGCGATTGGCGATCAGCGCACCCGGCCACACCATGGCCAGGGTGCACAGCACGAAGTAGATCAGCAGGCCCTTGGAAGGCATGCCTTTTTGGTGGTTCATGGGAAGACCTCTTGTTGTTGAGTGTGGTCGTTGTCGGCATCGCCTCAGCGATGGTCGTTCAAGGCGCCAAGAGCGATGGCAACCAGCAGTCGGCTGCCCACGGGAATGATGGCGTCGTTGAAGTCGTAGCGAGCGTTATGAAGCGGCGGGGTGGTGTCCGATTCGGCGCTGCCGAGGAAGAAGTAGGCTCCCGGGCACTTTTCGAGCATAAAGGCGAAGTCTTCACCACCAAGGCTGGGATTCACGTCGCGCTCCAGTGCGGTCTCTCCCAGCAGTTCCTTCGCGGTGGCGATGACGTGGTCGGTCGCGGCCGGGTGATTGACCGTGGCCGGAAAGATGCGCTGGTGATCGACGTCTATCTCGCCGCCGTAGGTCGCCGCCACACCATCGCAGGTGCGCTGGATGGCCTCGGCGATGCGATCCTGGGTAGCGCTGTCGAGGGTTCGCACCGTGCCACTCAGTCGGACCTCGTCGGGAATGATGGCGAAGCCGTCGAGTTCACCTCCCTTGATGCCGCACAAGCTCAGTGCCGCTGGAGACAGCGGGTCGGCATCGCGCGAGACCACGCTGTGCAGGGCCTGGATCAGAGCGCCGGCCATTCTGACCGGGTCGGTAGAAAGGTGTGGGTTCACCCCGCCGTGGCCGCCCTTGCCGCGGATGCAGATATCCAGGCGATCGGTGGCGGCCATGATCGGGCCCGGGCGAATCGCCACCTGCCCCAGGGGCAGAGCCGGCCAGTTGTGCAGGCCGTAGATCGCATCCATGGGGAAGCGCTCGAACAGCCCCTCCTCGACCATCGCTCGTCCACCGCCCAGGCCTTCTTCCGCCGGTTGGAACACCAGCTGGATGGTGCCGGAAAAATCGCGGTGGCGGGCGAGGTAGCGAGCGGCGCCGATCAGCATGGTGGTGTGGCCATCGTGGCCGCAGGCATGCATGACACCAGGCACTTCGGAGACATGGCCGTGGTCGCTTGCCTCCTGAATCGGCAGCGCGTCCATGTCGGCGCGCAGGCCAATACGGCGACCGTTGTCGGGGCCAAGCCCTCTGATGGTGGCCACGACACCGGTGCCGCCCAGGCCGTGGTCGAAGGGAATGTCGAGCCGCTCCAGCTCATCGCAGACACGCGCGGAGGTGGCGTGTTCCTTGAAGCCGAGCTCCGGATGCCGATGAAAGTGCTGGCGCAGTTCGGTCAAGCTGCTGTGCTGGTCGTCGAAGAAGGTGGGGTCGATAGGCTGGGTCATGAGATTCCGGACGCTTGTTGATTGTGTCCTTCATCATGGTTGGCGGTATGTCATAGATAAAATATTATTATTTTTATATTTCCATGCTTTTATTGTATAGATTTGCCGTATGAGCCGTCGACTGGGGTGAATCCTGGCACTGGCGTGGTGGCCCCGCTAAACAAGGATCGAACATGGACTTCAAGCAGCTGCGCTACTTTCTGACGGTGGTCGAGGAGGGCGCGATTTCCAGCGCGGCAAGAAAGATCCCGTTGGCCCAGCCGGCCTTGACCCGTCAGCTCAGGCTGCTGGAGGAGTCGGTGGGAGCCACCCTGCTGGAGCGATCACGTCAGGGCGTAAGCTTGACCGCTGCGGGGGTTGCCTTTCACGGCGAAGCGCGACGACTGTTGCGAGAGTTCGAGACCGCCAAGCTCGATGCTCGTCGGATTGCCGATGGACAGCTCGGACAGCTGCGTCTGGGCGTCACCGTCATGCACCTGTGGGTGCCTCAGATCGTCAAGCTGCTCAACGGGTATCGCCAGCGTTACCCGGACGTCAGCCTCAAGGTACAGTCGCTGCTGTCCGCGCCCCAGGTGGAGGCGCTGCGCCATCATCAGCTGGACGCGGGGATGCTGTTCTTTCCCCCTGACGATGATGATCAGCTCGACAGCCACTGCCTCTATGAAGACCGTCTTGTGCTGGTAGCCAGCGAAGGATCACGCCTGGCGCAGCATCCCCCCTCTCGACTGGCGGACCTGGCCGGTGAAGACTTCATCTGGTTCGAGCGCAGCGCGACACCGGTCTATCACGACAAGCTGATCCATGCCTTTCAGCGACGTGGCTTCACCCCCCACGTGGTGCAGGAAGGCACCGACAACGCCACCATGCTGTGCCTGGTGGCGGCGGGCATGGGCTGCACGATATTGCCGGAAATGACCATGGCCGGGGCCCCGGAAGGAGTGGTCAGCTTTCCTCTGGAGGATCTGGATATAGTGCTGCCACTGATGCTGGTCTGGCGCAGGGATGCCAGCCTGCCGGCGGTCCGACGCTTGATCGAGGTGGCAGAGTCGCAATCGCTGGCCTGAACGGCCGCGCCCTGTTATCTGCGCTTGGCCTGGTGCCGTGCAAAAGGCCACCCGAGGGGTGGCCTTTGCCATTGCTGCGAGGCTTGGTGTCAGGTGCTGCGCATTACAGCACCATGGCGGCGATCCAGGCGAACACGAGCATGCCGATGTTGCAGTGCAGGAAGGTGGGGATGACGCTGTCGCGAATGTGGTCGTGCTGGCCATCGGCGTTAAGCCCGGCGGTGGCGCCCAGGGTGATGGTCGAGGCCGGGGAGCCAGCGTCGCCCAGGGCCGCCGAGGCGCCCAGCAAGGCCATCGCCGCCAGCGGGTCGAAGCCCAGGGTCAGCGCCAGTGGCAGGTAGATGGGTGCCAGGATCGGCACACTGGCGAAGGAGTCACCGAAGCCGATGGTGATGAACAGTCCCACCACCAGCATCACCGCTGCGCCCAGCGCCATGTTGCCGCCGATCAGTTCGGCCGACGCCGCCACCAGAGGCTCGATTTCGCCGGTGGCGGTCAGCACGCCGGCAAAGCCGGAGGCGACGGTGATGATGACCGCGATCTGCGCCATCATCCGCAGCCCGTCGGTGAAGACGTCATCCTGCTCCTGCCAGCGGAAGATACCGGAGACCCCCAGGATCAGAAAACCGACCATGGCTCCGAGCAACAGCGAGTCGAACTTGAGCTGAAAGACCAGGGCCACCGCCAGAGCACCCAAGGTGATGACCAGCTGCAGCGGCTTCAGGCGAGCCGGCGAGGCGGGCCTGGTGGCGACGGTGGTGGTGGTGGTGGTGGTGCTTGGTGTGACGTAGTCGCGCGGGCGGCGATAGCTGATAAAAACGGCCACCAGCAGCCCCGCGACCAGGCCCAGCACCGGTAGTGCCATGGCCTTGGGGGCCATGTCGGCGGTGGCGGTCAGCCCGTAGTCCGCGCCGACGCTGTTGACGTTGGCCAGCAGGATCTCGTTGAGAAAGATGGCACCGAAGCCGGTGGGCAGCAGCAGGTAGCTGGCGCTGATCGAGCAGGCCAGGATACAGGCCACGGCGCGGCGGTCGACTCGCAGGCGATCGAGCACCACAAGCAGCGGTGGCAGCAGGATCGGAATGAAGGCGATGTGCACCGGCACCAGATTCTGCGACATCAGTGAGGCGACGATGAACAGGCCGAACAGCGACCACTTGACGCCCTTGCGGGTACTTTGCTCGTCGCTGCCGAGGCGCGCCGAGATAGCATCGGCCAGCAGTTCGAGCAGGCCCGAGCGTGACAGCGCCACGGCGAAGGCGCCGATCATCACGTAGGTCAGGCCGACCTGGGCGCCGACCAGCAGGTTGTCATTGAAGGCGCCGATGGCGTCGTTCATCGACAGTCCGGCGTGCAGCGCGCCTAGCATGGCGGCGCTGATCAGGGCGATGGCCACGGGGATACGCAGCAGGCACAGCACGATCATGCTGAGGATCGTCAACACCGCCGCGTTGATGTGGTAGCCGACGGCCAGGGTCGAGGCGTAGATCAGGGCGCACAGAGCAATGGTCGGCAGTGCGCGGGTGCGGGCAAAACGGTTTGCCTTGGGAGAAGGGTCGGTAAGGGCGGTCTCTTGCATGGGGTCTCCGGCTCGTCATGAGCCACGTGTCCAGGGGGCGTGAGAGTGCCGGCGAGCGTGGCGTTACCGCGGAGGGCTGGTCCTCTTCTAGGGGAGGTTGAAGCCTGACGGCCGTTCGCTAGCGGGCGAATGATACCCCAAACCTGGGCCGTGGCCCGCACTGGCCCCGATAGTTGCCTCGATAGCGGTCTCGATGGTCGCCGCCATGGTGGCAAGGGGGGAAAGGAGGAAAGGAAGAAAGCAAAGAAGCGGCTGCGCTGCCTTCCATCAAAAACGCCGCCCCGAAAGGGGCGGCGTGAATCACCAGGACGCGTCGGCGAAAAGCGGGGCGCAGAAACGCTGTCTCTCAAGCCATCGCTCAGGCGGGTACCGCCTGGGCGGCGCCAGAGGAAGCCGGTACTGCAGGCATGGACGGTGGCAGGGTCGCCATCAGCGCGCGCTCCAGGTCCATGGCCTTGCACTTGTAGGCGGTGCAGTTGGCGCAGTGAACGCTGTCGCCGTCGTCTTGACCAACAGGCAGCGTGAAGCGGGAGTGGCCACAGATGGTGCAGCTCAGGTCCAGGGTGACGGTGATCATGCGACTCGCTCTCCCTTGGTGTGCTGCTGCTCGATCAAGGCATCGTGCTCACGTCGCATGGCCATCATCAGGCTGCGAGACTTGTTGAGAAAGCGCAGGCGGTCGGGCGTCTGCTGTTCTTCCCAGGCGCCCAGGGTGGCATGAAACTCACCGCACTCGGTGCAGTTCAGCTCTTCCCAGTCATTGGGCTGAGCCGTTACAGGTCCCGGTGTGCTGGCCAGGTCGTGGCCACAGCGGGTACAGGAAATCGGGTAGTACACGGGTCGCCCTCCTTGGCGCATGACGTGCCGTCGTTCGTTCCGTTGTGGAAGCGAGGCTGCGCATGGCCCTCCTGGCCGAGCCTCAACGGTACGAAAGGTTCTCATCGCCAGGCTTGATATGCAAGTATTGTATAGGTTTTCTGTCGCCGGAAGCGTATCGGCATTTCGCCGTCATTACCGTCTTTCCGAGCAGCGCCCATATCATGACGTCAAAAGATGACGCTTTGATGATCAGAGTGGCGAAAGCTGTCGTAAAACTTTTTCTTGTACATTACTTGTTCTTGATCTAGTTTTTGTACATGAATTGCGTCGTCCTGGTTGAACAGCCCCGACAGAGAGGTTCCCGGGAGGCGTGCAGTGGCGACGCGACATCTCGGAGCAATCACCGCAAGGAGGCGAGAGCATGAAAAAAGCAATGTCTGCCGCAACGTCGTTCCTGCCGAGCTGCGTGCTCGGCGTAGCGCTGCTCGCTGGCGGGGTGGCCGAAGCGGATCAGCAGCAACAGCAGGATCCCTCACGCAATCTGCTCGAAGTCGCCCAGGCCGACGGACGTTTCTCGACATTGCTTGATGCTGTCGAGAAGGCTGGCCTCGACGAGCCGCTACAGGGAGATCAAACCTATACGCTCTTTGCTCCAACGAACGAAGCCTTCGGTACCCTGCAGCCAGGACAGCTCGATGAGTGGATGAGCGACGACAAGGCCTCCCACCGACGTCTGGTCGAGGTCGTTTCCTACCACATGGTGGAAGGAGAAGTGTCACTGGAGGAGTCATACGAGGTGACCACCCTGCAGGGAACCGACATGGCCATCGACGCCCAGGAAGGCTCGGCAAGCGTAGGCAATGCCGCCGTGGTGGAGTCCGACATCAAGGCCAGCAATGGGGTGATCCACGTGGTGGACAGCGTGCTGATTCCTGAATAACCGAGGCTGAGTGAGTGACGCCAGTGCAACATCTGCTGCACTGGACGTCAGAGGCCGGGCACGAGGTCCCCCGGTCACTGTTTCGATAGATCCCTGTCCCGTTTGGCCGCCCGTCGAGGGCGGTTTTTTTGTGTCAGGGCTGTGGATATAGGAAGCGCCGCCCGGCATTGGCAGGCCGCTATTGGCTTATGAGGACTGCTCGGGGTCTCGTTGCCAGTAGCGGCGGGTCAGGCGCACCAGCAGTATCAGGGTGAGGGCGGCGTACAGAGCAGCCATCGCGTCGTCGGCGACGATGCCGAGTCCCCCGCCAATACCTTCGATCTCGCGTACCGGGGACAGCTTGGAGATATCGAACAGGCGAAACAGTAGATAGCCCAGCGGCAGGATGATGCGCCGTCGGTAGCGCGAGAAGGCCAGCACCGCGATGGGCAGGGCCACCCATTCGTCGAGCACGATCTGGGGCAGGTCGCCGCCGCCCAGCCACAGCGAAGCGAAGTGGCAGACGGGAACGGCCAGCACGAGGAGCGTCAGGGTAACGGCCAGGCGCGTGCCGAGCGGCAGCCGGAACAGCCACCAGGCGACCGGCAGTCCGATCAGGGAGCCGACCGTCCCCGGCGCCCAGGGGGAATAGCCCAGGCCGAAGCCGGTGGCAATCCAGATCAACAGGTCCTGCATGGAATCTCTCCTGGAACACGGTGGGCAGGGCAAGGCCGGGCAGAGCCTGCGCAATATAAAGGACAGCGAATCAGCCGGATATCGGCGCTGCCGGGTGATCGCCAGGGCTGGCGGAGGTCGGGCAGGTGGCCGCGACTTCCCCGGCGGGAACAACGTCCACTTCCACCTCGAGGCGCTGGCGCCCACCACCGGTCACCACGCCCTTGAGCGGCGCCACGTCCTCGTAGTCGCGGCCCCAGCCAAGCAACAGGTGTCGTTCGCCGGCGCGCACACCGTTGGTGGGGTCGAAGTCGAGCCAGCCCCAGCCGGGTATTAGCACGGAGAACCAGGCGTGGGAGGCGTCGGCGCCCATCAGTCGAGGCTGTCCTGGAGGCGGTCGAGTCTCGAGATAGCCGCTGACGTAGCGCGCGGCCAGACCCACCGAGCGCAGGGTGGCGATGGCCAGGTGAGCGAAGTCCTGACACACCCCACGGCGATGCTGGAGCACCTGGGACGGTGTCGTCTCCATGTCGCTGAACTCGCTGTCGTAGCGGAATTCCTCATGGATGCGACGGTTCAAGCGCTCCACGCAGTCCACCAGATCGCCACCAGCGGGAAAACAGTCTTCGGCCCAGGCGGCGAGCAGCGGGCGGCGCTCGATATAGGCGGAGTTTTCAAGAAACGGCTGTGCTTCGCGGAAACCTGGCTGGTGGCGGTCTGCCAACAGCTCTCGACACCGCTCCCAGCTAATGATGGCCTGCGGCGGTGTGGCGCGAGGCGAGGTCATGACCTGCGCCTCCAGCGTGACCTCGAGCTGGGTATGGGGGGTGTCGACCGCGAACAGCGCGATATGGTTGCCGAAGGCGTCCTGTCGGCTCTGGCGTAGCGACTCGCCCGGCGAGATCGACAATTGCGCCCAGGCAACCTGCTGGTAGGCCATCTCACGGGGTATCAGGCAGGCCTCGTTCTCGCTGAGTGTCACGATCTCGCTGTAGTGGTAGCGCGTGGTGTGGCGAAGTCGATAGATCATCTGCCGGATCCCGCCGTGCCACCCCTGACAAGGCTGGCCAGACGGCACCGCCTGGCGCCGCTGTCTTGAGCAGGGCAGGACAGCGGTGCGCACGAGCCAGGGAGTGCGGAACGAGAAGAGGCAGGCATGGGAAGCGAGGAGGCTCCTGGGTGTCGGCGAATGTTGCAGAAGGTGACGATATCCCCCCCGAACCGTGGCGACAAGATGTACCCGACTCCTGCCTTTCTCTCAAGCCCGAAAGGTGGGCGTCGTCAGCAGCAGGTGCCATCGACCGGCTTCTGCAAGGGCTGCCGAGGGCTACCGCCCGCGCTTGCCGGGGGGCGCCATGATTGCACCAGATCGGTGCTCGCTGCCCCTTCTTGCTGGTTCGTGGGGCACTTTCGGCAGGAGCAAGTGGTCGCTTTTTGTCCAAATTGCTCAATTGCGCCAGCCCATTCGGCGAGAAGGCTCGGCGCTGCGGCCTATTCTCGGCGGTCTGGTACAGGGCTTGCTATACAGCAAGGAGGGACCCGGTACGGTCGAAGGCGGGGGTGCCATCGTCGTGGTCGGGTCGCCGGATGCCGAAAACAATCGAGGGTGTGCCGATGAGCCATGTGGATTGGCAGCAGTACGACTGCGCAGGGTTCTATGACGAACTGGTGGCGACGCCCGGGATGCCGCGGGAGGCGGCCAAGATGCTGTGTGACGTGCTCGCGGGCTTTGCCCCTGACGAGTTGGAAGAGCGCAAGAACGCAGCAGAGATCGCCATTCGCACCATGGGGATCACCTTCACGGTGTATTCCGAGGGCAGCATGATCGACCGCGCCTGGCCTTTCGACATCGTGCCTCGCATCATCCCCGCCGACGAGTGGCGACGCACCGAGGCAGGCCTCAAGCAGCGGGTCGAGGCGCTCAACCTGTTCATCGACGACCTGTACCACGACCAGAAGGTCGTCAAGGATGGCGTGCTGCCGGCGGCGGTGCTCGAGCAATCCGTCAACTTTCGCCCCCAGTGTGTAGGGATCGATCCGCCCCACGGGGTCTGGGCGCATATCTGCGGCTCCGATCTGGTGCGTGGTGGCGACGGCACCGTCTACGTACTGGAGGACAACCTGCGGATACCGTCCGGGGTGTCCTACATGCTCGAGAATCGCAACGTGACCAAGCGCGTGCTGCCGGAGCTGTTTGCCTCGGGCAAGATTCATCCGGTGGACGACTATGTGCCCCAGCTTTACGACATGCTGGCGGGCATGTCGCCACGCCATTGGGACGATCCCCAGGTGGTGGTGCTGACCCCGGGTATCTACAACTCGGCCTACTACGAGCACGCCTACCTGGCCCAGCAAATGGGTGTGCAACTGGTCCAGGGCCCGGATCTGCTGGTCGATGACGACGACGTGGTCTACATGCGCACCGTCCAGGGGCTGACCCGTGTGGACGTGATCTACCGCCGCGTCGACGACGCCTTCCTCGACCCGGAGGCGTTTCGCAAGGACTCGGTGCTGGGCGTGCCCGGATTGATGCGGGCCTGGCGCAGCGGCAAGGTGGCGCTGGCCAACGCCCCGGGGGCCGGTGTCGCCGATGACAAGGTGGTCTACGCCTTCGTGCCGAAACTGATCAAGTACTACCTGGATCAGGAGGCACTGCTGCCCAATGTGCCGAGCTACCTGTGCATGCTCGAGGAAGACCGCCGCTATGTGCTGGAGCACCTGCATGAACTGGTGGTAAAGCCCGCCAACGAGTCCGGCGGCTACGGCATGCTGATGGGCCCCCAGGCCTCCCAGGCCGAGCGTGATGCCTTCGCCAGGCTGATCCAGGAGAACCCACGCAACTACATGGCCCAGCCCATGTTGAACCTGTCCACCACCCCCACGCTGTTCGATGGCCGGCCCGAGCCGCGCCACGTCGATTTGCGTCCCTTCATCCTGTCGGGCCAGGACGGCGCCTACGTCACCACCGGTGGCTTGACCCGTGTGGCCCTGGTCAAGGGCTCGCTGGTGGTCAACTCGTCCCAAGGGGGCGGCAGCAAGGACACCTGGATCGTCGAGATGGGGGAGGACTGAGACCATGCTGATGCTTTCCAGAGTCGCCGAAAACCTGTACTGGATGGCCCGCTACATCGAGCGTGCCGAAGATACCGCCCGGCTGATCAACGTCTCCAGTCACCTGATGCTGGACATGCCCTACCGCCAACCGCTGGGATGGGCGGCGATGGTCGATATCACCGGGGGCGCCGAGGTGTTCGAGACCCTCTACGACGAGCCCAACGATCGCAACGTGGTGCAGTTCCTGTGTGCCGACCGACGCTACTCCGGCTCGATCCTGTCCGCCCTTGCCCAGGCCCGCGAGAATCTGCGCACCACGCGGGACGTGGTACCGCGGGAGGTCTGGGAAGAAATCAACCAGCTCTACATGACCGCCAGTGCCCACGCCGATGCGGGCCTCGGCCCGGGACGCCGAGAGCGCTTTCTGAAGCTGGTGATTCGTGGCTGTCAGACGTTGATCGGGTTGATCGAGGGCACCCTCAGCTACGGTGGGTCACGGACCTTCATGATGCTCGGGCGCCAGCTCGAACGGGCCGACATGATCACCCGCATCATCGATGTGCGCTCGGCCAACCTGCTGCAGCGTGACAGCGACGAGATTCGTCCGTTCGAGCACCTGCAGTGGATGAGCGTGCTCAAGTCATTGACGGCCTACCAGATGTATCGACAGCACGTGCGCTGTCGGGTCAGGGCCACCGACGTGCTGCGTTTCCTGGTGCAGGACTCCCTGTTCCCGCGTTCGGTGTCGCGCAGTCTCAAGGACAGCATTCGCGCGCTGCGCTCGCTGCCTCGCCACGAACGCGCCCTGGCAACGGCAACGCTGGTGCTGGCCGATGTGGCCGAGGCCGACGTCCGTGCCCTGGTGCGCTCCCCCGAGGCCCTGCACGACTTTATCGACGTGCTGCAGCAGGGCTTTGCCGAGCTGCATACGGCGATCGCCCGCACCTACTTCCCGACCCTCGATGACCTGGGCGATGGCGAGCTACTGGCGGCCAGCGACCAGGCGTGAAGCCAGGCGGGCCAGGTATCCCATGGCCCGCCTGCCCTGAGCCACTGCTGAACCTAGCCAAGCCGGATCTCGCCAAGCCGGATATTGCCAAGCATTGCGGCCCCTCTGGAAAGAGGGCCGCATGGTGGTGCTAGGTGGGAAGACGGGCGGCTTACTGCTGTCGTCGCGCCGCCAGCACCATATCGTGGATATAGCAAAGCTTGCAGGCGATGGTCGGGGTGATCACCTCCGGCACCAGGTCGAGCAGCCCCATCTCGCGGTTCATCTCGTTGAAGCCGAGACTCAGGCGGCGAAAGGTGGTCAACATCGCTTCGAGGTCCTCGTCGAAGCCGGTGGGGGTGATGCCGAAGTGTCCGGCGGTATCGAGGATGGCGACCATGTCCAGGTAGAAGCCGAAGGTTTCGGCGAAGTCCTCCCAGGGGTGCATGGTGGCGTAGGCCGACACGAAGCGGCCGCGCCAGTCATTCGGTGGTCCCTGCTGATAGTGGCGATCGAGGGCTTCGCTGTAGCTGGGGTTGTTGTGGTCACCGAATACCTCGATGCAGGCTGGCTCGTCCCGGTTCTTGATCAACAACTCCCAGTAATAGTGTCCGATCTCGTGGCGGAAGTGGCCGATCAGGGTGCGGTGGGCCTCGTTGAAGTCGTTACGCAGGCGCTCGCGCTCGACGTCGTCGGCTTCCTTGACGTTGATGGTGATCAGTCCGCCGGCGTGACCGGTGAACACCGGCATGCCCTCGTCGCTGGAGTGCCAGTCGCCTTCTGCCGCCACTTCGTCGGCGAGGAAGGCGAAGGCCAGCGGCGGGTTGGCGCGGCGGCCATCTACCTCGTGGGGTAGCCCCAGCAGGTCGAGGGTGTAGAAAAGCCGGCGCTTGGCACTCTCGAGCTTGGCCCAGCGTTCACGATGGCCGGGCACCGACAGGTCTGGGATGGCCTGGTTGTGGCGACAGCAGTCACACAGCGTCATGCCACGGTTGGCCTCCTCGATGGTGATCATGCGGTTGCAGACCCCTTCCACGGAATAGTTGTGGCACTTGACCAGCAGCGTAGCGCAGGTGTCGTCGACGCAGCGGTAGCGACCATCGGGCTGGAGATCGACCGTCACCAGGGCATGGCAACCCGGGCACCAGCCAAGTTCGGAGTGGCATACCAGGCAGAGGGTATTGTCGAAGAACAGGCGGTTGTCACAGCGTTGGCAGGGGTAGTGGCGCATTCGCATGCCCTCGGGCGTGGCCAGTCAGGTGTCGTCGCCAGTATAGCCAGGCTACCGGGCGGGCGGCGGGTCGGTCTCGTCTGGAGTGTGCTGAGGCGACTCGGTGGCGTGGGCCGTGGGCGCTGGCGCCGGCGACTGCGCCAGCGCCTGGGCGAGAAATGCCCGCTGGTCGTCGGCGAAGGCCGCCCGCCAGTCACCCTCGTAGATCTCGAAGTGGCCGGTGTCGTAGGTCTTGAGTGTGGCCCGTGATCCCAGTGCTTCCGCCAGCCGGTAGCCGGGGGCGATCGGCGCGACGCTGTCACGCAGGCAAAGTTGCAGCAGCACCGGACAGTGAACCTGGCGGGCCCGGGTGACCGGACGGTAGAGCCCGAGCGCCAGCAGGGCTCGTGGCGCAATACGATTGTCGAAGTCGTCATCGACAAACGACAGGATTCCCGTCAGGGCGTCCGGGGCGGACAGCGCGGCCAGGGTCCCCGGCTCGCCGGCCAGTGGCAGGTACCGGGGCCCTCGGCCGAGGCAGCCCCTGGCAAGGTCGGCGAGTCCCACCCCGGTCATGCGCAGGAAGGTGCCAAGTCCTGCGTCCTTGAGCTTGAGCAGCGATGAGGCCCGACCGTCGAGCATCGGATTCATGGCGATGACTGCAGCGACATCGTCGCGACGAGCCGCCAGAGTGATGACATGGGCCGACGAGAATGACGTACCCCAAAGCACCAGCGGGAGGGCCGGTGCCCGGCTCCGGGCATAGTCGATGGCGGCCACGTAGTCCTGTTGCTGGCGCTTGATACCGAGCAGCTGGCGAGGCTCGCCGTCGGAGCGGCCGAAGTGACGATAGTCGAAGACCAGCACACTGTGGCCGGCGCGATGCAGGGCCTGGGCGTAGCCGGCAAGGCCGCCTGCCACCGTTCCGCCAAGACCGTGGGCCATGACCACCACCGCACCATCGTCGGCACCTTCGAACCACCAGCCGCGACAGCGAGTATCGTCGCTGTCGAAGGTTACCGCTTCGGCGCAGGACAGCTCGCTGGTGTCGGCACTGTCGAGGGGCAACGGTGTGGCGCTGTTGTCGGGGCTGGCGTCATCACTTTCGCTCATCGGCTGGCCTCCTTCAGGTCGCCATCCTGGCCGTCATCCCGGTCGTCATCGAAGACGGCCAAGGTCATGTAGACGCTGTTGGGATCCTCGACATAGCCGGCGAAGGGCGCACAGGGGGTAAAGCCGTGACGCGTGTAGAACTGGCGAGCCGGAGCGAAGCCCGGCTGTGAGCCGGTCTCCAGGCTCAGCCGGCGATAGCCACGCAGTCTGGCCGCCTCGATCACCTTGTCGAGCATCAAGGAGGCCAGACCCCGGCGAAGGTGGCTTGGTGCCGTGCGCATGGACTTGATCTCGCCGTGGTCGTGGCTGACTTCCTTCAGGGCGACGCAGCCGACCAGATCGTCATCATCCCACAGCCCCCACAGGGTCACCTCCGGCGCCTTCAGTTCATCCAGGGTCAGGGCATGGCGGCTTTCCGGCGGCGAGGTGGGCGCCAGTTTCTTCAGCCCGCGGCGGTGGGCGCGGATCATCGCCGCCATGGCGGGGGCGGCAGGGTCCTCTTGCTGGAAACGCAACATGGCTACCTCGATGCAGTGGTGCCTTCAGGGTACCTCAGGTGGCACGGTTTTCGGACATCGAGTATGCGGTGGCACGTCGTCTCGCACAGGAGATCGATGAAGGTGTCTCGCCTGGAGGCTCCTGCGACGCTGTGAGCGTGGTGACGTCTCGGTGACGTCGTGACCAAGGGCGGCATTTATGAATTAAGGGTGGCTTAAGTATCGCCGGGCAAGGTGACGGTATTCCCCAGTCCGAGGCGAATCCCATGCACGCTATAACCCTGTCGGTAGTTATCCCCGCCCATAACGAAGCCGCCAACCTGCCCACGCTGCTCGATGAAGTCGAACGGGCGCTGTCGCACCAGGCCTACGAGGTCATCGTGGTAGACGATGGCTCTGACGATGATACCTGGCCGCTGCTGGTGACGCGGGCGCACCGTCAGGACTCGCTGAGGCCACTTCGCCATTGCGATAGCGCGGGTCAGAGCACCGCCCTATGGCAGGCAGCGAGGCATGCCCGAGGCGAGTGGCTGGCGACCCTGGACGGCGATGGCCAGAATGACCCCGCCGATATTCCTGCGTTGCTGGAAGCCGCAAAGGCGGCGCGGGTGGACCTGGTGGGCGGCCATCGCGTCACGCGCCAGGACTCCGCGCTCAAGCGGCTGTCTTCTAGGGTGGCCAATGCGGTTCGAGCACGACTGCTCGGCGATGGCTCGCCGGATAGCGGCTGTGGTCTCAAGGTGATCCGCCGGCAGGCGTTTCTTTCGCTACCGTACTTCGATCATATGCATCGCTTTCTGCCCGCCCTGGTCACTGCCCAGGGCGGGCGTTGTCTGTCCCGCCCCGTCAATCACCGCCCCCGGGGGGCGGGGCGTTCCCACTATGGTCTCGGCAACCGCCTGTGGGTCGGCATCATCGATCTGGTCGGAGTGTGCTGGCTGCAACATCGCTGCCGGCTACCGGTGGACTGTCGTGGTGTCGATGATGCGCTCGACCCGCCTCGGGTCGGGACGACGCTGTGGCATGGGGAGCTGGCCTTTGCGACGGACACCACCGTCAGCAAAACTGGTCGGCAGCAGCCGATGCCTGACGGTCTCGATGTTGTCCTGCCCCGTGTCGTCTTTGGCAGTACGGCCTCAAGCAGCAGCGTTACCCTGAACCAGGCCGCCGCAGGGCCGTCGCAATGACGCTGTCCTGGTGGTTGGCGGTGGGTTTTCTCGGCCAGGCGCTGTTCTCGGCGCGCTTTGTCGTGCAGTGGATCGCCAGTGAGAGGGCGAAACGCAGCGTGGTGCCGGTGGCCTTCTGGTTTCTCAGCCTGGCCGGGGGGGTGACCCTGCTGGTCTACGCCATACATCGCCGAGACCCGGTGTTTATTCTTGGGCAGGGGGCCGGGCTCTTTATCTATCTGCGCAATGTGATGTTGCTGCGCAACAATACCATCGGCAGATCCTCGCAGCGGCCGGGCGAACCGGCGCCGTCTTCCATCGAATCGACGTCGTTGCGTGCCGGAGGATAGCGTCATGCCCCCCTTGAGAATGCCTCTTCGCCTGTCCTGGGCCGGTTGGCTGGCCTTCTGCGCCTTCGCCGTCCTGCTGCTGGCACTCGGTCTCGGCTGGCGCGATCCTTGGCCCGCCGATGAGCCCCGTTTCGCCTTGAATGCCATCGAGATGCTGGTGACCGGAGATTTCTGGATCCCCCATCGCGGCGGTGAACTCTACGCTGACAAGCCGCCGATCTTCATGTGGGCAAGCGCCCTGGGCATCTGGCTGACCGGCTCGATGCGAATCGGCTTTCTGCTGCCGTCGCTGCTGGCCGGGCTCGGCTCCCTGGCGCTGATCGTGGATCTGAGTCGGCGTTTATACGGCCCGCGCATTGGTCTGCTGGCGGGCATTGCCACCCTGGCGACCCTGCAGTTTGTGTTGCAGGCCAAGACCGCCCAGATCGACATGCTGTTGACCTTCTTTACCACCCTGGGCGCCTACGGACTGTTACGCCATGCCCTGCTGGGGCCCTCTCGCTGGTGGTGGCGGGCGGGCTTTGCGGCCATGGGGGCCGGCATCCTGACCAAGGGGGTGGGCTTTCTGCCGCTGGCGCTGCTGCCCGCCTGGTGGTGGTTGGGGCGCGGCGGTGTCAGCGGTAACAGGGGGGCTGGCCGGCTGACGTCGCTCCGCCTTCGCGACCTTCTCGAGGGACTGGGGTGCCTGCTCGCGGTGGTGCTGGCCTGGGGGTTGCCGATGATCCTGATCACCAGCCTGAGCGACGACCCAAGCCTGGTGGCCTATCGTGACAATATTCTGTTCAAGCAGACCGGTGAGCGCTACGCCGACGCCTGGGCTCACCTGCGCCCCTGGTACTACTACATCGCCCAGGTGCTGCCCTGGGCCTGGATGCCGCTGGTGCTGACCTTCCCCTGGGCCTTTCCCAACTGGTGGCGACGCATTCGCCGCGGTGATGCGCGTACGCTGCTGCCTGTAAGCGCCGTGGTGTTGATCGTGGTCTTCTTCTCGCTGTCACCGGGTAAACGCGGCGTCTATATGCTGCCGACCCTGCCGCTGATGGTGCTGGCGCTGGCGCCGCTGCTGCCGGCGCTTGCCAGGCGGATCGGCCTCAATCGCGCGGGCTTTGGAGCCGTCATCCTGCTTGGCGGGCTGCTGGGGTTGGCGGGCCTTCTAGGGCTCTGCGATGTCGCGCCGTTGGAGCGTCTGGCCCATCGCTGCGGGATCACTCCCTGGTGGGAGTGGCTGGCGCTGGGGGGCCTGGCTCTGTGCCTGGCGCTTGTGTTTAGGCCGCGCCGGGGCCTGGTCGCCGTGACCCTGTTCCTGTGGTGCCTGTGGGGGTGGTGGAGTACCCAAGGCTACGTCTGGATGGACCCGGAGCGCTCGCCTCGGGACATGATGGCCAGGGTGGCGGAGCTGGCGGGGCCGGCCGGTGAGATCGCGCTGTTGAACTTCGATGAGGAGATCCTGCTGCATGCGCGCACGCCAAGCGTTCACTTCGGCGACATGACGCCCATCGAGCAAGAGCTTCCTGCCGCCATGGCCTGGCTCGCCGAGGCGCCGTCGCGGCGCTGGATGCTGGTGGTGGACAAGGATCTGGAAGACATCGACTGCGGCGAGCTTGGCCAAGGGTTCGACCTCGGCCATCAGAATCGCCACGACTGGCTGCTGCTGCCGGGTAGCGCCTTCGCTGGCTGCCCCCAGGATCGCGGCGCTGCACCGCTCTACCTGGCACCAACATCGCTGCCAGGCTCCGGCGCCTGGCGCTACTTCACCGAGACACAGCCTGTCCCCGGCGAGGTAGCAGGAGTGACGCATCGCTGAAAGTTAGACGCAAGTTGTGCAAGGGTTGAATTCAAGAGGCGGCTTTTGTAGCTTGGGCTCGGGGAGATAGCCTTCTCCTTCAGGGCGGCGCTATACCTCAAATTCAGCCTTGAATGCAGCCTTGAATGCAGCCTTGAGTTCAGCCTTAGATGCACCTTGGGATGCAGCCTTAGATGCACCCTGTGATGTGGCCTTGAATGCTGCCCTTGATGCAGTCGGTGATATGGCCTTTGACGGTCGGTGACGCCTGTGTGGCGCAGCATTTCTGGGCCGTCGCTGGTGTACAGGTAAGTCGCTGGTGTACAGGTAAGTAGCGCCGCGGGTACGAGTTCGAATCTGAAAGCTGATCAATACCAAGGGAGGGTGATCGGATGGAAGTGCAGACATCGTCCAATCCGCAAACCAAGCATCGCAGCAACCTGGACCCACAAGACCAGCAGCGTTTCGACTGGCAACGTTTCGCCGGGCTCGACAGCGGCCAAGCTCGCGCCACCCGCTACCCGACGCGATTGCCCGAACCGATGGACAGCCTGTGGGTCGACCGCCAGGGCCCGGTGGTCAAGGGCAGCGCCGACCAGGGGCCGCTGAGCCAGCAGCAACTCGACGAGTTCGAGCAGAAGGGCTTTCTGTTTGAGCCCGGCTTCCTCGGTGGCGAAGAGCTCGCACGCCTTCGCGAAGAGCTCAAGGCATTGCTCGACAACGACGCCTATCGGGGCAAGGACTACAGCATCGTCGAGCCGAGCGGCAAGGAGATCCGCTCGCTGTTCGCCGTGCACTATCTGTCCCGGGTGTTCGCCCACCTGGCCAATGATGAACGTCTGGTCGGCCGCGCTCGCCAGATTCTCGGCGGCGAGAGCTACGTCCACCAGTCGCGCATCAACTACAAGCCAGGCTTCGAGGGCAAGGGCTTCAACTGGCACTCGGACTTCGAGACCTGGCACGCCGAGGACGGCATGCCCGACATGCACGCGGTGAGTGCCTCCATCGTGCTGACCGACAACCACGAGTTCAACGGTCCGCTGATGCTGATTCCCGGCTCCCATCGTGTGTTCGTGCCGTGCATCGGCGAGACGCCGGACAACAACCACGAGAAGTCGCTGCAGAAGCAGGAGATCGGGGTGCCGAGTCAGGAGGCCCTGCGCCAGCTGATCGATCGCAACGGTATCGAGGCGCCCAAGGGCAGCGCTGGTGGGCTGTTGCTGTTCGACTGCAACACCCTGCATGGCTCCAACGCCAACATGTCGCCGGATCCGCGCAGCAATGCCTTCTTTGTCTACAACCGCGTCGACAACCGCTGCGTCGAGCCGTTTGCGGCCAACCGCCGTCGCCCGGATTTCCTGGCCCACGAGCCTGGCAGCGATTTCAATCCCTGAAGCGACGGTCGCCACCGCTCGCGATGAGCGTGATGGCTGGGATAGACTCGAAAGGCGCGCCTTGGGCGCGCCTTTTTTGCATGCCACGCGACCCCGTTCGCTGGGCCGTGTCGTTTCCTATCCTTCTTCATGCCTTCAGGAGCCTGCCATGTCTCTCGTCCCGAGCTTTGTTGACGGTGACGCCTTCTCCCAGCCACTTGGCAAGGTGGTCTGTGTTGGACGCAACTACGCCGAGCACGCCAAGGAGCTCGACAACCCGGTACCCGACGCACCCTTGCTGTTCATCAAGCCGGCGACCAGTGTGGTGCCCTTGGAAGAGCCGATCGGCGGTCCCTTCGAGCGCTCCGACGTACACTTCGAGACCGAGCTTGCGCTGTTGATCGGCGAGACCCTGCGTGAGGCCACGCCCGAGCAGGCCGAGGCGGCAGTGGTCGGGGTCGGGCTTGCGCTGGACCTGACGTTGCGTGATGTCCAGTCGGCGCTGAAGAAGAAGGGGCATCCGTGGGAGATCGCCAAGGCCTTCGATGGCGCCTGCCCGCTGTCGCGTTTCGTGCCCATCGAGGCGCCGCTCGACTGGTCGGCCATCGAGTTCAGCCTCGACATGAACGGTGAACGTCGCCAGCACGGCGTGGCCCGAGACATGCTGTTCGCGATCCCGGCGCTGCTGTCCGAGATGAGCCAGCACTTCACCCTGGCCCCGGGTGACGTGGTGCTGACCGGCACCCCGGCCGGTGTCGGCAAGCTGGAGAAGGGCGCGAGCCTGGCTTTCGAACTGACACTGCCCAGCGGCCAGCGCCACGCCCTCGAGACCCGCGTGCTCGGTTAACGCTTGGCTAACCCGCAGTCCCGACGCCTTCGGCGTCAGTCCAGCGGCGGCGGCAGCAGCACGAAGTTGCCCACGTGCTGCTTCTCGAGAAAGGCCTGCTGGGCCTCGACGATCTGCGCAAGCGGGAAGGTCCTGGCCAGCAGGGGACGAATCTCGCCGCGCTCGATGTAGCCGATCAGGTCCGGAAAGATCGGCTCGTCCCAGGCGGTGGAGCCGATCAGGCGCACGTCCTTGAGGTACAGCTTGCGCATGTCGAGCTCCACCACCGGCCCTGCGATGGCACCGGAGGAGACGTAGCGGCCGCCGCGGTCGAGCACCTCCAGCACCCCGCCAAAGCCCTTGCCCGCAACGTTATCTACCGCGACGTCGATGCTCGACTCGCCGAGGCTTGCCAGCAGATCATCGTCGCGGTCGAGCAGGTGGTCGGCGCCAAGGGCGCGGATCGCCTCGTGCTTGGCGCTGCCCGCCACCGCCGTGACGTGGGCACCCCGGCGCTTGGCTAACTGCACCACAGCCGAGCCGACACCTCCCGAGGCACCGGTGACCAGCACCCGGTCGCCGGCGCCGACACCAGCGCGGTGCAGCATGTTCTCTGCGGTGCCGTAGGCGCAGGGGATGGTGGCGAGTTCCTCGTCGCTCCAGTTGCAGTCCACCGGGAATATCTCGCTTGCGGGCACCTTGACGAACTGGGCGAAGGCTCCGTCGAAGTCCGAGGCCATCCACACCGAGTCCCAGTGATCGAAGCCCTTGGTGCGCATGCAGGCGCGTACCAGTACCCGCTTACCCAGCAGGTCCGCCGTGGCCGAGGCGTTGGCACCTTCCTCTCCCGGCGCACCCAGGGCCACTACCTCGCCACAGCAGTCGGTGCCCTGAATCAATGGAAAGGGAGTGGCACCGTTCCAGCCGCCATCCTCGGAGTCGGCGGCGTTCTCGGCGCTGTCATCGAAGGCGTCCGCCGATGCCCGGGTGTCGCTCTTGACGCTGGCGGAGTACCAGCCGAGCCGGGTATTGATCTCGGTGTTGTTGACGCCGGCGGCGAGCACCCGCAGCAGCACCTCTCCGGGGCCCGGCGTCGGGGTCGGGACTTGTTGATAGCTGAGCTTGTCGTAGCCACCGTTGCCGGTGGTGACCACCGCCATCATGGTGGGGGGAATTCTGGGCTGTGAGTCTCGGGGCTGTGAGTCTTGGGGGTAGGGGGCCGGGGATGCGATGGCGCTGTCCTCCTGTGGTCAAGATGTGTCTTGCTTGATGCATATCTCGCCACGAGCGTGGGCCAGGCGCAAGAGCTGAAGTCCCCAATAGCAGGTGCCCGGCGATACCTGTAGGCATCGCCGGGCGAAGGCTCACACGGAGTGGGGCGTGCGGGTCGGCTCACTCCAGGTAGGTGTAGCCGTCGAGCCCTTCTGACAGATCATCGAGGAAGTGACGCTGTTCGCGTGGGTCGAGGTTGCTGCGGGTGAGCTGGACCCGGAGCCGTTCGCGCAGCACGTCGGCGTTGAAGTTGACGTAGCCGAGTACGTCGGAGACCCGGTCGCCCCACTGCAGGTTGGTCAGGCGCCAGCCACCGTCGCGATCCAGCGAGGCGTCGACAGCGTCGGTGTCGCCGAACAGGTTGTGCAGATCACCGAGGATCTCCTGGTAGGCGCCGACCATGAAGAAGCCGAGCAGGCGCTCGTCGTCTTCGCGCCACTCCGGCAGCGGCAGGGTGGTTTCGACCCCCTGGCCGTCGACGTAGCTGTCGATGCGCCCATCGCTGTCGCAGGTGATGTCCTGAATCACTCCACGGCGGCTTGGGCGACGGTCGAGCCCGGACAGCGGCAGCACCGGGAAGATCTGCTTGATGCCCCAGACGTCGGGCATCGACTGAAACAGCGAGAAGTTGACGAACAGCTTGTCGGCGAGTTTCTCGGCCAGCTCGTCGAGGATCTCGCGGTGGGCGCGATTGCGTGGGTCGAGCTGTGACCTCAGGGCGGCGCAGGCGGCGAAGTAGACGCTCTCGCCCTCGGCGCGGGCGGCCAGATCGGCGGCCCCCAGCACGAAGCGGTCGTGCAGGTCGCCCATGTCCTGGATCAGGTCGTGCCAGGCCTCCACCAGCCCACGCGGTTCCGGCTCGCGCTTGAGGAAGTCCAGGGTGCGCCACAGCGCCTCGACCTCGGGGTCGTCGCTCTTGCGTTCGGTCGGCGGCGCGGTGTCCACGCTTTCCTCGCCGATCACGTTGGTGATCAGCACCGCGTGGTGGGCGGTCAGGGCGCGGCCGGATTCACTGATCAGATGCGGCTGGGGCAGACCTTCGGCGGCACACACCTGATTGAAGGCGTAGACCACGTTACGGGCGTACTCGAGCATCGAGTAGTTGATCGAGCAGAAGTTGCGCGAGTGGGTGCCCTCGTAGTCGACCCCAAGTCCACCGCCCACGTCCACGGTGTCCACCGGCGCGCCCAGTTGGCGCAGGTACTGGTAGAAGCGCGCGCACTCGCGCAGGCCACGCTGGATATCACCGATGTTGGCAATCTGGGAGCCCAGGTGGAAGTGCACCAGCTGCAGGCTGTCGAGTCGCCCGGCTTCGGTCAGGCGCTCGACCACGGTCAGGATCTGGCCGGCGGTCAGGCCGAACTTGGACTTCTCTCCGCCGGTGTCCTGCCACTTGCCGCGGCCCACCGAGGACAGTCGGGCACGCAGGCCGATGCGCGGGGTCACCCCCAGGCGTTCGGCCTCCTCGAGGATCATCGGCAGCTCGGAGAGCTTCTCCACCACCAGATAGACCCGATGGCCGAGCTTCTCGCCCATCAGCGCCAGGCGAATGTACTCGCGATCCTTGTAGCCGTTGCACACGATCAGCGAGGGGCCATCGCCGGACAGGGCCAGCACCGCCAGCAGTTCCGGCTTGCTGCCGGCCTCCAGGCCAACCCGGTCGCGCCCGCGCTCGTTGGTGGCGAGGATCTCTTCCACCACTCGGCGCTGCTGGTTGACCTTGATCGGGTACACCGCGGTGTAGCCGCTCTCGAAGTTTTCCTCGGCCATGGCCTGGTCGAAGGCCGCGCACAGCTGCTCGACCCGGTCGTGCAGGATATCGGTGAAGCGGATCAGTACCGGCAGGCGCAGGCCGGCCTGGCGGATCTGGTCGACCAGGCCACGCAGCGACAGGCTGGGGCCGGGTTCGACCTCGCCTAGCGGGCGGACCAGTGCCTGTCCGTCCTCGTCCACGTCAAAGTAGCCGCTACCCCACTGGTCGATGTTCCAGGTGCGGCGGGCGCGTTGCACGGCGGAGTCGGCGTCGGGCTTGTGGCTCACGGGCGGGCCTCGATGTCTGGCAAGGGCAGGGCTCCATGTTCCAGGCGCGCAAGCAGGATGCGCCGGAACTGTTCGGGATCGTGGGGGGTCAGGTCGTGGGCCGGTGGGTCCACGTAGACTACCAGCAGGCGAGACAGCCAGTAGCGCAGGGCGGTCAGGCGCAGCATCAGCGGCCACAGTTCGCGCTCGGTGGCGGTCAGCGGGCGTTCGGCCAGGTAGGCCTCGAGCAGAGCGTCGTGGCGCTCGGCTACCAGGCGACCGTCGGCGTCGGTGGCCCAGTCATTGATGACGATGGCCAGGTCGAACAGCAGGTCGCCGGTGCAGCCGTTGTAGAAGTCGATGATGCCACCCAGGCGCTCGCCGTCGAACAGCGTGTTGTCGCGAAACAGGTCGCCGTGCAGGGCGCCCTGGGGCAGCGGCTCGGCGCTTTCCAGCGCGGCCTGATAGGCGTCGACCTCGTCCTGCATCAGCGCCTGGTCCTCGGGCGAGAGGTAGACCAGCACCTTGTGGTGCATGGCCGACAGCCAGTGAATATCGCGAGGATTGGGACGGTGTCCACCGAAGTGGCGGGAGACACGATGCATCTCGCCGAGCGCCTGCCCCAGCGCTCGGCACTGGGTCACGTCGGGCGCGCTGGGATGGGCGCCCGGCAGGCGCGGAAACAGCAGCGCCGGCCGACCCGCCAGCTCGTGCAGGGCGATACCGTCACGGTCGTGAATCGGCCCGGCCACCGGGATTCGGTGCTCGTCGAGGAAGTCGAGCAGCTCGACGAAGAACGGCAGCTCTTCGTGCTCTCCCTGCTCGAACAGCGTCAGCACCAGTTCGCGACGGTCGGTGGTGACAAAGAAGGTGCTGTTCTCGGTGCCCGCGGGCACGCCCTGCAGCTTCGTCAGTTCGCCGACGTCAAAACGGCTTAGAAAGCCTGCGACCTGTGCGTCGTCAAGCGGAGTGAATACGGCCATGAATCGTCTCGCCCGGGGTTGCCAAGGCGCCTATTGTAGCGACTTGGCACCGAGTTGCACGTGATCTACGGGAGTGGTCTCAGCGGGCTTTCGCGCCGCTTGCCAGACGGGCATCAACAGCTAGGGGACGCAGCGGCGGGCGCGCCGCCCAGGCAACGGCCTTGGGTCAGCGAACCCAGCCGGGGATCTCGACGTTGTCGCCGCCCTGGCGCTCGAAGTTGCCGTCGCCGTTGCGGTCGACCAGGAAGTAGGCGCTGCCATCCTTGGGCTCGACCTTGATGGCGTACAGCTTGCCGTTGACGCGGTACTCGCGCAGCGTCTGGTTGGCTTCCTGGCGGACGCTGATGTCGGGTTGCGCCTGGGCGAGCACCGGCGCGGCGGCGGCCAGCAGGGCCAGCGACAGCAGGAGGGCGCTCGCAATGCGGGTGATCGTCATGGTGGGTCTCCAGGATGGGAGAATGAGCGGTTGGCAAAGCAAAGGGAACACTGTTCGATCAGACCATGATACGTCGGCACAGGTTCCCCTCGCAAAGTAAAGGAACAAGGCCGATGCCCCAGGTCGACGCCTGATGGCCGGCACAGGGGGCGGGCGTGGGGCGGGCCAGGGGCTGACGCAGGGACAGGGCGATGGCCGTGACCGCGTCGAGGGTCGCAAAAGCGTCCGGCAAAAGACGAAAGGGATGCGTATCATGGGTGGCATCGTAGTCATTTATCCTTACAGGGACGCCGATCCATGGCCTCAAGCCCCATCGTTCTCGTCGACGGTTCCTCCTATCTGTACCGTGCCTTCCACGCTCTGCCGCCGCTGACCACCTCCGAGGGTCAGCCCACCGGCGCCATCAAGGGCGTGATCAACATGCTCAAGCGGCTGATCAAGGACTACCCGGACAGTCCCATGGCGGTGATCTTCGACGCCCCGGGCAAGACCTTCCGCGACGAGCTCTACGACCAGTACAAGGCCCAGCGGCCACCGATGCCCGACGACCTGCGCGCCCAGGTGAAGCCACTGCACGAGTGCGTGCGTGCGCTCGGCCTGCCACTGTTGTGCATCGAGGGGGTCGAGGCCGACGACGTCATCGGCACCCTGGCGAAGATGGCCACCGACGCCGGTCGCGACGCGGTGATTTCCACCGGTGACAAGGACATGGCCCAGCTGGTCAATGGCCATATCACCCTGGTCAACACCATGAAGGGCGAGACCCTCGACGTGGACGGGGTCAACGACAAGTTCGGCCTGCCGCCGGAGCTGATCATCGACTACCTGGCGCTGATGGGTGACAAGGTCGACAACATCCCCGGAGTCCCCGGAGTGGGCGAGAAGACCGCCATCGGCCTGCTGCAGGGCATGGAAGGCGGGCTCGACGTCATCTACGGCGATCTCGACAAGGTCAAGACGCTGTCGTTTCGTGGCGCCAAGACGCTGCCGAAGAAGCTCGAGGAGCACCGCGACAAGGCCTACCTGTCCTACGAACTGGCGACCATCAAGACCGACTGCGAGCTGGAGCTCGGCCTCGATGATCTGGCCATCGCCGCGCCGGATCGCGAGGCGCTGAAGACGCTGTATCAACGCCTGGAGTTCAAGAACTGGCTGTCGGAGCTGCTGGCCGGCCAGGACGAAGGCGTCGATGACGTCGCCGGTGGTTCCGCCACCCCCGAGGGGGACAACGGAGGCGAAGGCGATAACAAGAACAAGGCCCAGGCGACGCCCTCCAGCGAGCGTCAGGATACGGTGATCCTCGAACAGGCCGAGCTGGACGCCTGGCTTGAGCGACTGGCCGCTGCCGAGGCTTTCTGCTTCGATCTGGAAACTACCAGCCTCAACTACATGGAGGCCGACATCGTCGGTGTCGGCCTGTGCCTGACGCCCGGTGAGGCGGCCTACATTCCGCTGGGCCACGACTATCTCGACGCCCCGGCCCAGCTCGATCGCAAGGCGGTGCTCGAGGCGCTGGCGCCGGTGCTGGCCGACGAGGCGATCGCCAAGATCGGCCAGAATCTCAAGTACGATATCTCGGTGCTGGCGCGCTACGACATCCCGGTCAAGGGGCCTCTGGTAGACACCATGCTCGAGTCCTATGTGCTCGACTCCACCGCCACCCGCCACGACATGGACTCGCTGGCGCTCAAGTACCTGGGCGAGGGCACCGTCAAGTTCGAGGATATCGCCGGCAAGGGCGCCAAGCAGCTGACCTTCAACCAGATCGCCCTGGAACAGGCGGCGCCCTACGCCTGCGAGGACGTCGACATCACCCTGCGGCTGCACCAGACGCTGCGCCCGCGAGTGGACGACACCGGCCGTCTGGCCGAGGTCCTCGACGAGCTCGAACGCCCGCTGGTGCGCGTGCTGTCGCGCATGGAGCGTAACGGTGTGGCGCTGGACGCGGAGCTTCTGCATACCCAGAGCCGGGAGCTGGGCGAGCGTATTCGCGAGCTCGAGGCCCGCGCCTATGAGCTTGCCGGGCGCGAATTCAACCTGGGCTCGCCCAAGCAGCTTGGCCAGATCCTGTTCGAGGAGCAGGGCATCCCGGTGATCAAGAAGACCCCCAAGGGCGCGCCCTCCACCGCCGAGGCGGTGCTCGAGGAGCTGGCGCTGGACTACCCGCTGCCCAAGGTGATCATCGAGCATCGCGGCCTGTCCAAGCTGCGCTCGACCTACACCGACAAGCTGCCGAAGCTGGTCAACAAGGCCACCGGCCGGGTCCACACCAGCTACCACCAGGCGGTGACCGCCACCGGGCGGCTGTCGTCTTCCGACCCCAACCTGCAGAATATTCCGATTCGTACCGACGAGGGACGGCGCATCCGCCAGGCCTTCGTGGCACGCCCGGGCTATCGCATCGTGGCGGCGGACTACTCCCAGATCGAGCTGCGCATCATGGCCCACCTGTCCGGCGACAAGGGCCTGTTGTCAGCCTTCGCCGAGGACAAGGACATCCACGCCGCCACCGCCGCCGAGGTGTTCGGGGTGGCCCTGGACAAGGTCAACGGCGAGCAGCGGCGCAGCGCCAAGGCGATCAACTTCGGCCTGATCTACGGCATGAGCGCCTGGGGCCTGGGCCGCCAGCTGCATATCGAGCAGAGCCAGGCCAAGACCTATATCGACCGCTACTTCGATCGTTATCCCGGAGTCGCCCGCTATATGGAGCGCATCCGCGCCCAGGCCGCCGAAGACGGCTACGTCGAGACCGTGTTCGGACGCCGGCTCTACCTGCCGGAGATCCACTCCCAGAACCGTGCCCGGCGCCAGGGCGCCGAGCGTACCGCCATCAACGCACCGATGCAGGGCACCGCGGCGGACATCATCAAGCGCGCGATGATCGATATGGACGCCTGGCTCGCAGACCAGGCCGGCAGCGACGGCTTCGACGCCTGGATGGTGATGCAGGTCCATGACGAACTGGTATTCGAGGTCAGAGAGGACCAGGCCGAGACCTTCATGGAAGAGGTCAAGACGCGCATGCAGAACGCCGCCAGCCTCGACGTGCCGCTGATCGTCGAGGCCGAGTGCGGTGACAACTGGGACGAAGCGCACTAAGGCGTTGCCGCGGATGCTGGAGTGCCGAGTCGGAGCTTCTATCGCCATCGCAGAGGATGACGCAGCCCCAGCCGACCTTGCTCGTCCCAGTCATCCCACCCTGAGAAGGGGATCGTCGACTCCCCTTCCAGGCCCTTGAGCCTGGCCCGCCAGTCGGCCTTGGTGCTTTCGAGGTGCCGGCAGAATGCGGTCTCCTCCTGATAGGCGAGGCCGCCGCCCTGGATGCCGAAGGCGAGCTGTGGTGGCAGCACTTCGAGGCCCAGGTAATACAGGGAACAGTGGAAGGGGTACATCAGCCGAACAATGTCTCCCGCTCTGCCGGCGGGCTCGAAGGCTTCCGCCGGCGATCCTGTCGTCACCGCGCAGATAGCGCGTTTGCCCTTGAGTCGCCCGTGATCATAGCGGCGACTTCCAGAGTACATCCCTCCGTACACCATCACGCGATCGAACCAGCCCTTGAGCATGGCCGGTGGTCCATGCCACCACAGTGGAAACTGAAAAATCACCAGCTCTGCCTGTTCCAGCCGTTGGATTTCTCTTGCGACATCCTCGGGAAGCTGTCCTTCTTCGAAGGCATGGCGTTGTTCCGTCAGTGCACTAAACACCTGCGAATCCTGGCGATTGCGATAGTGGCGAGGGTGTTCAATGGCATCGAAGCCTTCAGCGTACAGGTCGCTGATGACCACCTTATGGCCCTGGGAGGTCAGAGTGTCGGCGGTGATGGCGGTCAAGGCGCCGTTCAAGGAGTGGGGTTCAGGGTGACAGTGAACGATCAGGACATTCATGGTCGACTCCGTTGCGGTGGGTGTGGTTCAGGCTATGCCTTACACTTGTGCAACGAAATTCCCTATTCTTGTCAGTAGGCTTTGCAAAAATGAACAGTTGGGACGACTTGAGGACGGTGCTCGAGATTTCGCGCTCGGGCTCTCTCTCAGGGGCGGCACGCCAGCTTGGCGTCAGCCACGCCACCGTGTTTCGGCGCCTGCGAAACATCGAGCGGCGCCTTGGCGTGCTGTTGTTCGAGCGCTCACCCGGCGGTTACCAGCCCACCTTGGCGGGGGAAGAGATGGCGCAGGCGGCAGCGCGCGTGCACCAGGAGGTAGAAGGGGTGACGCGCCGCATCCAGGGGAGGGATCAACGGCTGGAGGGCGTCATTCGCGTCACCCTGACAGACTCCTTGCTGCAGGGGCTGCTGATGCCGGTATTCGAGGCGTTCCAGCAATGCCATCCCGCCATCGTGCTTGATGTCTCGGTCTCCAATGCCCTCTATGATCTGGCTGCTCGCGACGCCGAGGTGGCGATTCGGCCCTCCAACCAGCCACCCGAGACGTTGGTCGGTCGGCGAGTCGGTTCGATCCGCCAGGCGATCTACGTGGCTCGCGATGGCGACATCTCCGAGCCGGGCGATATTACCGCCTGGATTGATCAGGGACAGCGCCCCGACGATGCGGCGCTGGCGGCTTGGATGGAAGACAAGGTCGAGCAAGCGATGGTCCGCTTCCGTTGCGATAGCCTGCTGGGGCGGCAGCAGGCCGCCAGGCGTGGCTTGGGGGCGGTGGTGCTTCCTCGTTATCTGGGCGATGCTGATGTCGGCTTGAAACAGGTGGGAGATGAGTTGGAGGCGTTGGCGGTCGACCTGTGGCTGTTGGCCCACCAGGACATGCGTCAGGTCGTGCGTATACGCCTGTTTATCGACTTTCTTGCCGAGTCGCTCAGGGCGAGGTTGGCGCCCGGGGCGGCAGACCCAAAGCGCTAGGCCAAGCCTTGGTACCCGACGTAGGGTACCGCTACGACTTCGGATAAGACCCACCGGCCGCGAAACAAGGAGAGCGACGATGACGACAACACCTGTACGCCCGCAGATACTCGCCTTCGATATCTTCGGCACCGTGGTCGACTGGCACGGGAGCATCGCCCGGGAGGTCGAGGCGCTGGGTTTGCTCACGTCGCCAGGCGCAGCGGCATCGATGACGCCCGCGGACTTCGCCAGAGCCTGGCGCGCGGGCTATCGGCCGGCCATGGACAGGGTGATGTCCGGCGAGCTTGGCTGGACGCGTATCGACGACTTGCATCGGATGATTCTCGATGAGCTGCTCGATCGCCACCGGCTGGCACTGGACGAGGCGGGCAGGGCCCATCTCAACCGCGCCTGGCATCGTCTGGCGCCCTGGCCCGACAGCGTCGAGGGGCTGTCACGGCTCAAGCGCGGCTATACCCTGTGCACCCTGTCCAATGGCAACCTGGGGCTGCTCGCCAATATGGCCAAGCACGCCGGCCTGCCCTGGGACCTGATCCTGTCCGCCGAGGTCTTTCGCGCCTACAAGCCCCATCCCGACACCTACCTGGGAGTGGCCGAGGTCTTCGAGGTGGCCCCCGAGGAGGTGATGCTGGTGGCCGCCCACCAGGACGACCTCGACGCCGCCCGCCGCTGCGGCCTCAAGACCGCCTACATCGAGCGTCCCCATGAGTTCGGCGAAGACGCACCCAAGGCGGTGGATGGCTCACCCGACAACGATATTCATGCGAGTTCGTTGATTGACCTGGCGGATCGTCTGGGCGCCTAGTGTCATCGCTATCCAGTCGTGGCGTGGGCGCTGACAGCGCCCGATGGCGGCAGGTGCGGCACCAGGTCGATGGTGCCGAAGGACTCGAGCGAGACCCACACCACGAAGGCCGCGTAGACCACCAGCAGACAGATCGACTCGCGCCGCGACAGGATCATGTGGGTGCGCATCATCAGAAACAGCAGCACCGTGGCGAAGGTCAGCGCGGCCATCATCGGCGCCGCCAGCGAGAAGTCGATCACCGCGGTACCGGCGATCAGCACGCCTGCCGGGATGCACACCAGCAGGTCGAAGGTGTTGCTGCCGAGCACATTGGCGATGCTGGTGACGCCGCGTCCCTGGCGTGCGGCGCGGATGGAGACGAAGGCATCGGGAATCGAGGTGCCGGCCGCGACCACGGTGATGCCCCACAGGAAACTCGGGGTGCCGAAGATCTCGCCGAAGTTGATCGCCGCGCGCACCAGCCCCTCGACGCCGACCACGATGACCACCAGCGACAGCGCCAGTCGTCCCCACTCTCGTCCCGGGCGGATGTCGCTGACGTCCTCGTCGGATTCATGATCCAGAGTGTCCTGGTACTGCACAAATAGGTAGAGCCCGTACAGGGCTACCGGCATCAAGGCCAGCCAGCGGGTCATCTCGCCCTGGATGCTGCCGCCCTGGGGCGAGGTCTCCACCGGGTGGTAGATGGCGGCGAAGGCGAAGGTCAGGGTCAGCACCGCCACCGCGATCATGTAGAACTGGGCTTCCTTGTAGACCAGGTCGCGATTGGCCTGAAGCGGTGACTTCGAGGCCAGCCCGCTGAGCCCGGGAATCACCAGAATATTGAACAGCGCCGAGCCGACGATGGCCGCCACACCGAGCTCGAACTCGCCGTGGACCAGGGTCGAGATGACGGTGGTGGACAGCTCCGGGAAGCTCGAGCCCACCGCCACCACGATGGCGCCCTGAACGATTTCCGGCAGCCGGTAGTAGGCCGACAGGCGCTGGCTCGAGCGTTCGAGCAGACCGCTGCCCTTCCAGATGATGGCGGTGGCGATGATGGCGACCAGCGTCCAGAGCAAGATGGCGGACATTCCCTATCCTTGAGCGAGAAGTGGCCCTGTCAGCTTAGCCTTCCTGATCGCTCGCGCAAAAGACAGACGCTGGCTATCGCGGCACCATCAGGAACAGCCCGGAGAGTAGCGCAAACAACAGGACCCCCTGACGCAGGCGTTTCGCATCCAGACGCTGGTGCATGATTCGGCTCAAGACGGTACCGATCAGCAGGGGGGGAAGAAGAGCGAGCGCCCACCACAGCTGTGTCTGTTGCACGGCACCTGCCATGGCGAGAATCAACAGTGACAGCACTTCGCCGACCACGAAGCAGCAGGCAATGGTGGAACGCAGCTCGGGACCCGGTCGATGCTGGTAGAGCAGGGCCAGGGGAGGGCCACCGACCCCGGTGGCGGTTTCGGTGACACCGGTGATGGCACCCACCGTGAGGCAGGCGCCGGTGCCCGGTCGAAACACCGGAGCAAAGAGGGCGACCAGCACCGCGAGCACGGTGGACGCTCCGATCAACTGGTTGAGCCCCTGAGTGCTCAGCACCATCAACACGGCGAGCCCGGCCAGGGTGCCTGGCAATCGTCCAGCGCTGATCCAGGCGCTGCCGCGCCAATCGATGGCCTCGCGCTCGCGCAGCGCCACCAGCAGATTCAGCGGAAGCATCAGGACCAGCAGTGCCACCGGCAGCAGAGTCGGTGCCAGAATTCCCAGCACCGGGGCCACAATCAGCGCGAAACCGATACCGATGGCTCCCTGGACGAAGGACGCCAGCAGGGTGGCCACGGCGGCGATCGCATAGGTAGTGGTCGTCAGCATCGGGGCTCCCCATTGCCTCGCTGCCTTGAGGGCGTCGCTTCACCAGCTTTTCCATGGCGCTCGCGATGCACCTCGGAGGTCGGATGGACCCGCTGGATCGGTGCCTTGTTGATGGCGGCGGGAGCCACCTCGCGGACTTCAGCAAGCAGTGCCCGTGCGTCCCAGTCCACTGGCCAGCCTTGCCAGAGTCTCAGTTGGCCAGCGGTGAACACGGCTTCGATCTGATCCCGATTGCCGTAGCGCACAAGTTCCCAGGGCCGGTCCCAGGAAGGCGTCATCTCAGGCACCTCGAGATCCACCAGCAGGAAGTCGGCGGCTTTATCCACAGTGATGTCGCCGGTGATGCTGCCAAGCCCGCAGCACTCGGCGCTGCCCAGGGTAGCGTGTTCCAGCCAGCGCCAGCCACCGCCGCAGGAGCTGTCGCCGGTAGCCAGACCGAAGGCCATTCGCTGGCTGGTCTCGGCTGCATCCATCAGGCGAAAGCCGTCACTGCGGGTCCCGTCTGTACCGAGCCCGAAACGGATGCCAAGCGCCGCCATCTGCAGGGCGGGCGCCACCGCGTTGCCTTTCCAGCTGCTGGCGACCGGATTGAAGGCCACCGCGGTATCGGTATCTCGCAGCAGATTGAGTTCGTCTGGCGTGACCAGGGTGGCGTGGGCGATCAGGGTCTGTGGGCCGAGTGCGCCCACCGCATGCAGATGCTCCAGCGGCCGCTGTGAGCGCGTTACCAGAGAACGTTCGACCGCCTGGAGGTGCTCGTTGACGTGGCTCTGGAAGATCGCTTCCTTGTCGCGGCATAGCGTGGCGACGTCATTGAGCATATCGTCGCTGGCCGCTTCGGGAATGGAAATTGCCAGGGATGGATGGATCAACGCGTGGTCGCGGTAGTCCGCCAGGTGGGCCACGGCACGGTCGAGGATGGCGTTGCGTTGCTGGGGCGAACCGCTACCGCCCCGATCATTGCAGATCATGCCGAGCACGCAGCGAAGCCCGCTCTCTTCGGCCGCCTTGGCGAGTGCGCCGATTTCCCCCGCACTGCGGGTGCCCGCGTCCACCGCAGTCGTAAAGCCTCCGCGCAAGGCCTCGAGTGCCGCCAGTTTGGACGACAAGTGAAGCAGTCGCTCGTCCAGGCTGGACTCCAGCGGCACCCAGATGCGTCGAAAGATTTCGGAGGGCTCCCCGAACACCAGCGACTTGCCCAGTGACTGGGTCAGGTGATGGTGGCTGTCGACGAACCCCGGCATCATCAGGTGTCCCGGCAGGTCGATCGGGGGCAACGTCGGATGACGGGCGATCAGGGCTTCCTTGGGTCCGATATCGATGAAGCGCCCGGCGCTCGTCACGACTCCCATGTCACGCTGAATGCTTCCATTCGCGAGCAGTTCGCCAGGGCACAGCAGCAGCTCGCTGGCCGAGAGTCGCTGGCGCAGTTGCTGATCGAGCGTCATGAATCTGTCTCCGGAGCTTCGGTGTGGGTGGGCTGAGTCTCTCGGGCGCTGTTGCCGCTGCCCAGGTGGTAGAAGGCCAGGTTGACGATCACCGCGGTGAGAGTGCCCATGGCCAGTCCATTACCCAGGATGATCTGCAGGTGGGTCGGGAAGGCTGAGTAGAAGCCCGGTACAACGATCGGCAGCAGACCCATGGCCAGCGCCGAGGCCAGCGTGAAGAGGTTGCCGTGCTCATTGAAGTCGACGCGGCGCAGGATATTGATGCCCATGACCCCGATAATGGCGAAGACGATGACGGCGGTGCCGGCCACCACCGGTGTCGGCAGGGTGGCGGCCAGTCGGCCCAGAGGTGCCAGCATGGCCAGCAGGATCAGCAGACAGCCGGCGGCGATGGTGACATAGCGCGAGCGCACGCCAGTGGCCCGGATGATGCCGATATTCTCGCCGCTGGTGATGATCAGCGAGGTGCCGAGGCAGCCGCCGAACAGCGAGCCCAGGGCGTCGGCGCGAATGTTCCTGGGAACCAGGGCCTTGGCATCGCCTCGCTTGCCGACGATTTCGGCGGTGGCCATGGTCTGGCCGGTGGCCTCGGTCATCGACACCACGCTGAAGATGATCAGCGGCAGCGACGCCAGCAGGTCGAACTTGGGCATGCCGAAAGGAAAGAGCTGGGGCAGGGCGATCAAGGGGCCATCGAGGATGCCCGCCACGCTGAGGTGACCGAAGGCTGCCGCGATCAGCGCACCCATGACCAGCCCGATCATCACCGAGATGCGACGCAGGGCGCCGGTAAACACTCTGGCACTCACGACGATGCAGGCGATGGTGGCCAGCGCCAGCAGAATGGTCGAAGGGGCAGCGAAGTCGGGGCTGTCAGGGCGCCCGGCGATGAGGCCACCGAAGATCTTGACCAGGTTGATGGCCACCAGCAGCAGCATGGTGCCGATCACGATGGGCGGAAAGAAGCGGAGAACTCGGGTGAAGAAGGGCAGTGCCAGAAAGTAGAACAAGGCGGTCAGAATCACCGCACCGGTGGCGGTCTGGATATCGGTGGCCTGGGCGATCGCCAGAAAAATGACGATGGGGGCACCGCCAGGTACCTGCACGAACGGGAGTCTCGCACCGAAGCCCAGTACCCCGATGGATTGCAGCAGGGTGCCGAGGCCACAGGCGAGGAAGGTGGCGCTCATCAGCGGTACCGTGACGTCAGGCCCGAAGCCCAGCGCCTGGCCGACCAGGAAGACCGCCGTGATCGGTGCGGCTGCCATCACCAATACGTGCTGCAAGCCGTAGAGGATGGCAGCCTTCAGTGGCAGCCGTTCATCCACCGGATCGACGGAATCGGTGTGAAGAGGAGAAGACATGGGTGGCCTCATTGTTGTTGTCGTTCAAGAGTGTGCGTCCAGGTGTTTGTCGAATCGCGTTTCTTCAGCAGGTTTCAGAGGAAAGCTAGCGCTGAGTCAGTGTGCGCGTCTATCATCGTTTTTCGTGAGATGTGTTGCCGAAATGGCAACGATTAGTGAGCCAGCCATGGTCTGACGAATCAGGAGACTCCGCGTGCCCTTGATGACCACCGCGCTACGCTATTTCGATGAGGTTGCCCGACAAGGGTCGATCCGCAGGGCCGCAGACCACCTCCATGTGGCGGCCTCGGCGGTCAATCGCCAGATCCTCAAGCTGGAGGACGAGCTTGGCGTACCGCTGTTTGAGCGGCTTCCCCGCGGCCTGCGCCTGTCCTCGGCGGGCGAGCTGCTGGTCTATCAGGTGCGACAGTGGCAGCGGGACGAACGTCAGCTGCTGGGGGGGCTGGACGATATCCGTGGCACCGGTACCAGTGAGGTGCGGGTCGCGTCGGTGGAGTCAGTGACCGACCGCCTGCTGCCGGTGACCATTCGGCGCTTCATGGAGCGCTATCCTCGTGTGCGTTTCGACCTGTCCACCGATCTTACCGACCCCATCATCGACGCTATCCTGTCGGGAGAGGCTGACATCGGACTTTGCATCAATCCGCCGTCCAATCCCCGCCTGCGTACCCTGCGCCGGCTCGAATTGCGTTTCGGGGCGGTCATGGCGCCGTGGCACGCTCTGGCCAGGGCGAGCGAGCTGCGCCTCAAGGATTTCGAGAACGTCCCGGTGATCTTGCCGGACCAGGCAATGTTTCGTGGCTCTACTCTGGAACGCGCGCTGTCCACTCAGGACGTGCGGCTCTCCGCCGTTGCCGCGTGTGGCCGCATCCTGAGCATGAAGTCGCTCGCCAGAGAGGGCGTGGGGGTGGCGTTTCTCAATCCGCTGGATGTGACACGTGAACTGGCCGAGGGGGAGCTTGTCTTTGTGCCTTTGCGGGATCGCGGTATCGCTGCGGCACAGTTGGAAATGTGTGTGGCCAAGGATCGTCCGCTGCCTCTGGCCATCGCCGTATTCGCCGAAATGCTGGATGAGGCGCTGAAGGAACTGGATGTCGCCACCACCGTCTAGGGCTTGTCTGAAAAGTGCCTGCGCTCGGTAATACGGCGTTAAAAATCGGATCAAAATGCTCATTTACACCCCGTAAACTGCGCTTTCTCACCGATTTTTGCCTTGTCTAACCTTCGCTCGTCGACTTTTCGGACAGCGCCTAGTCACTCGCGTCACGCGAAGTAGGTCTTCAGACTGCCGAGATGGCACTGCGGGTGCTATGGTGTCGGTCATGGATTGCTTATCTGGTCGTGGTTGCCACGGCCTCACTGCCGGAGACAAGGATATGACACGGGGAAAGATGGGATGGGCCGCTGTGGCCATGCTGACACTGGGTGGCTGTGCGTCGACCTCACAACCGCAGACGGCGGCCGAGATGTTCGACTGCGACGCCCTCAATCAGGCCGTGGCCAGTGCCGACAATGATTTCACCGACATCAAGGGACGCTTCGACGACACTCGGCTGACCCGCAGCTGGGAAACCGATGTCCAGGCCTTCCACGACTCCTGTCTGATCACCTCGGCGCAGCGCCCGGATCACTACTCCTGTTTCGGACGGATGGACAGTGACGACCCACGTGGTGCCCTGGTGGCCGGTGGTGAGGCCCTTGGCCAGTGCCTGGGCAGTGACTGGACCTCCACCCGCGAGACGTCCGATCGTCTGGTCTTCTCCAGGGCCGGCAGCGACACCACCGTGACGCTGGAAACCTTCCTCAACGACCGCGGCCGCCGTATGGGCAGCCTGGATGTGTGGCAGCACCCGGATGACCTGCGTCTGGAGTCCACCGACGGCTGACTGCCGCTGTTGGGCCCATGACGGGTCCATTGGCTGCACCAACGACAGGGCCCGTGCCGATCGGCACGGGCCCTGTCGTTGTGGCCTTGGCGTTTGTGCTGCTTGCGCAGGCCCTCGCCAGCGGCGAGGGCCTGGCGTGGACGGGCTTAACGCCAGCCGACGCGATCGAAGATCTTGACCGCTTCCGGGTTGTTCTCGCCCAGCACGCTGACGTTGACTTCGTCCTTCTTGAACTCGCCCCAGGAGCCGAGTACCTCGTCCACGGCGACGCCCTCGACCACCGGGAATTCGTGGTTGCCCACGGCGAACAGTTCCTGAGCTTCGTCGGAGGCCAGGAACTCGAGGAAGGCGACGGCGTTGTCGTGGTTAGGTGCACCCTTGACCAGGCCGGCACCACCGACGTTGACGTGGGCACCACGGTCATCCTGGTTGGGGAACAGGATCTGCACGCTTTCGGCGGCCTCGCGCTCGTCGGCGTCGTCGGAGGTCAGCAGACGCACGTAGTAGTAGTGGTTGGCCACCGCCACGTCGCACTCGCCGCTGGCTACGCCCTTGATCTGGTCGCGGTCGCCACCCTCGGGGTCGCGAGCCATGTTGTCGACCACGCCCTGGGCCCACTCTTCGGCACCTTCCTCACCGTGGTGCTCGACCATCGAGGCCAGCAGTGACTGGTTGTAGATGTTGTTGGAGGAACGGATGCAGATCTTGCCCTTGAGGCTGGGGTCCGCCAGCTTCTCGTAGCTGTCGACCTGCTCGGGCTCGATGGTCTCGGGGTTGTAGAAGATCGCCCGCACGCGCTGGCTGAAGCCGAACCAGTCGCCTTCGGGGTGGCGCATGCTCTCGGGCAGGCGCTCGTTGAGCACCTCGGAGTCCACCGGCGCGAAGATGCCTTCCTCCTCGGCGCGCCACAGGCGGCCGGCGTCCACGGTCATCATGATGTCGGCGGGGCTGGCCTCGCCCTCGCGCTTGATGCGCTGGATGAGCTGGTCGGAATCGCCCTGCAGCACGTTGACCTCGATGCCGGTCTGTTCGGTGAAGGCGTCGTACATGGCCTGGTCGGAGTCGTAGTGACGTGCCGAGTACACATTGACGCTGCCGTCGGCGTAGGCGAGACCGGAAGCGCCGGCCAGGGCGATGGCGATGGCAAGACGAGAGACGTTGGACATCGGAGACCTCGAGTGGCGGATGGAATGATAATACGTGTCATTCGGTGTCCGTATTGAACGACCTCCCGGGCACGGCGTCAATCACTGTGCCTCCTTGGGCTGATGCAGGGTGCTTCTCTCGGCATAGTGGAGGGGGCACGATCGATGTACTGACGGGGGCTGCGTCGGGGGCGGATACCTCCGACCATCGGGCGCTCCAGCCTCGCGCTGCGCCCCCTGGCACCCGCTGCTTCGGGAGCCGGCAGAACTGCGAGGCTGACCTGTTGGAGCGGGAGATATCGCACAGGCAAAGGAGAAGGCGTGTCGAAAGGATTCGCGTTACCATGGCCAATCCATCGGCTTTCGCCGTCGTCCATCCGACCTTCGACACGCGATCCCCTCCATGACCTCACACCTTGCCAGCTCCGCCACCGTTTCCGAGCAGACCTTCGAGGAAGGCGTTGTCGCCGATCCTCTGCTGGCTGTGCGCAATATCCAGCATCGATACGACAGCAAGCTTGCCGTCAGCGACGCCTCCTTCGACATCGCGCCGGGCGAGGTGGTGTGCCTGCTCGGGCCGTCGGGCTGTGGCAAGACGACGCTGCTTCGCATCGTCGCCGGACTCGAGGCGTTGCAGCAGGGGGAGCTCAAGTTCGACGGCCAGACCCTGGCCGCACCGGGGCGCCCCCACGTGCCGCCGGAGAAGCGCAGCGTGGGGCTGGCCTTCCAGGAATCGGCACTGTTTCCCCACTTGAGCGTGCTCGACAACGTGACCTTCGGGCTCAAGGGGATGCCGGCGCGGGCGCGCCGTGAACGAGCCCTGGAACTGCTCGCTCAGCTGGGTATGGACGGCTACTCCGAGGCCTTCCCGCACACCCTGTCCGGTGGCCAGCAGCAGCGGGTGGCCCTGGCCAGGGCCCTGGCGCCCTCGCCGCAATTGATGCTGCTGGACGAGCCTTTCTCGAGCCTCGACGCGCGTCTCAGGGACCGTATCCGCGATGACACCCTGCACGTGCTCAAGCAGGTGGGCGCCGGCACCCTACTGGTGACCCATGACCCCGAAGAGGCGATGTTCATGGCCGATCGCATCGTGCTGATGCGCGATGGTCGGGTGGTGCAGGTAGGCACGCCGGAAGAGCTCTACTGCGCGCCGGCCGACCCCTTCGTGGTGACCTTCTTCGGGGACGTCAATCGCCTGGAAGGCGTCGCCCAGCGTGGCTATGTGCATACCGCGGTGGGACCCGTCGCCACCGACCTGCCTGACGGCGCCCGCGCCCAGGTGCTGATGCGCCCGGAGGCGCTCAGGGTGGTGGAGATCGAGAGCGACGGCCAGCACGCCCACCACAGCCACGTGCTGATGGCACGACTGCTGGGGCGTTGCAGTCTGCTGCACCTCTGCGTGCACGGTATCGATGGCCAGGAGGCCCACATGCACGCCCGGGTACCCGGGGTCTTTCTGCCGAGGGAAGGCCAGGCCGTGCAGGTCAGTCTCGACCCGGCCCAGGTATTCGTGTTCCCCGCCGAGGCGTCCGGCGCCGAAGCCGTCTAGACCCCCTGGCCCCGGCGCACCAGGGGGGGGGCACTATTCGTATCGGGTCGTATCCAGTCGTATCCAGAAGGGGCCTGCGTCAGTCGCTGGCCTGGCCCGGGCGCGAGCGGCGCATCGCCAGGCTCAGCAGCACCACCGGAATGATCCCCACGGCAACGATGGCCAGGGACGCTGTCGAGGCCTCGGCCAGGCGTTCGTCAGCGGCCAGGTTGTGGGCTCGTACCGCCAGGGTGTCGAAGTTGAACGGGCGCAGGATGATGGTGGCCGGCAGCTCCTTCATCACGTCGACGAAGACCAGGATCCCGGCGGCCAGCAGGCTGCCGCGCATGATCGGCGTATGCACCTTGCGCAGGGTGCCGGTGGCGGTCTCGCCGAGGGTGCGGGCGGCCGCGTCCATCGACGGGGTGACCTTGCCCAGGCTCGCTTCCACGGCGTTGAACGACACCGCGAGAAAACGCACCACATAGGCATAGATCAGGATAAAGGCGGTACCGCTGAGGATCAGGCCGATCACCTCCCCGGTGGCGGCCTTGTACAGCTGGTTGAGCTGGACGTCGACCCAGGCGAAGGGGATCAGGATGCCTACCGCCACCACCGACCCCGGAATCGCGTAGCCCAGCGAGGCCACCCGAGTGGCCGTGCGGGTCAGCGGGCCCTGTTCGAGTCGGGCGCCATAGCTCAGCACCACCGCCAGCCCCACCGCGATCAGGGCGGCGACGGCTGCCAGCAGCAGGCTGTTGCCGGCGTACTCGAAAAAGGCGCTGCCCAGCACGCTGTCTCCGGCCTTCAGCGCCATGTACCCCAGCAGCAGGCAGGGCAACAGGAAGCCCACCGTCACCGGCAGCGCGCAGGCCAGGGTGGCCGCCCAGGCGCGTGCACCGCTTAGACGGTACTCCGGTAGTTGCTGGTAGCGGTGAGAGGTGTGGTGGAAGCGGCGCTTGCCCCGGGACCAGCGCTCCAGCAGCACGAACAGGATCACGAAGGCCAGCAGGCACGCCGCCAACTGGGCGGCGGCGACCTGTTCGCCAAGTCCGAACCAGGTGCGATAGATGCCGGTGGTGAAGGTATCCACGCCGAAGTACTGCACCGCGCCGAACTCGTTGAGGGTTTCCATCAAGGCCAGCGACACGCCCCCCACCAGCGCCGGTCGCGCCAGCGGTACTGCCACCTGGGTAAACATTTGCCAGGGGCCGCGGCCCAGGGTGCGTCCCACGTCGAGCATGCACACCGACTGCTCGAGGAAGGCCGCCCTGGCCAGCATGTACACGTAGGGGTAGAGCACCAGGGTGATCAGGGTGGCGGCACCCGGTAACGAGCGGATGTCGGGAAACCAGTAGTCCCCGCGGGACCAGCCGAAGGCTTCGCGCAGGGCCTCCTGCACCGGCCCTGCGTACTGCAGGAAGTCGGTGTAGGCGTAGGCGATGACGTAGGTGGGTACCGCCAACGGCAGCAGCATGGCCCATTCGAACAGGCGCTTGCCGGGAAAACGGCACATCACTACCAGCCAGGCGCAGCCGGTACCGATGGCCAGGGTGCCAAGGCCGACGCTGAGTACCAGGAACAGGGTGTTGAGCAGATAACGCGTCAGCACAGTGTCGGCCAGGTGACGCCAGATATCGCTGGCGGGCACCAGAATATGGGCCAGGATCACCAGCACCGGCAGTGCCACCACCGCGGCGACAGCCAGCGTCAACCAGCCCCAGCGCGAAAGCCGCCGGGAACGAACCTTGGCCACGGAATGAGTACTGCTGGACACGGACGGACTCCTGCTGCGGGCACCGCTGACGGACGGGAGGCCAGATCATACCAGTCCGTGCCGGCGGCTGCAGTTGGCCATCAAGGGGAGGCATGGAGGCGCGCACCAAACGGAAGTGAGACCTTGGCTCGGCGGGCTTTGAAAGTGAATAACTATTCATTTATTTTAAGAGGCATCTCAAAAGAGGGTAAATGTCATGCGCCCACGCGACGACACCAAGCGGGTGGCACTGCTCGAGGCGACCCTGGTCGAGGTCACCGAGCACGGCTTCGGCGTGGCCTCGGTGGCCCGTATCGCGCGTCGCGCCAGGGTGTCGCCCGCCACCCTCTATATCCACTTTGCCGACAAGGACGCCCTGCTGGAGGCGACCTTTGTGCACGTCTGTGACCAGCTGATCGATACCGCCCTGGAGGCCTTCGATGCGGCACTTGAGCTGCGCCAGGCGCTGCGCGAGATGTGGCATGCGCTGTTTCATCTGGCCCTCGACCAGCCGCGCCTGTTTCGCTTCCACGACGCCTTCAGCCATTCGGTATGGATGAATGATCGGGTCCGCGAGCGCAACGATCTGCGCCTGGCGCCCTTGCTCGATGCCATCGCCCAGGGGCATCGGGATGGCGTGCTCAAGCCGGTTGGGCTTGCGCTGCTGGAAAGCTTCATGTTCCGCCCGATCTACCACCTGGTGCAGAGCCAGGGGAGCCACCCGTTCGAGCCCACCCACACCAATATCGACCAGGCCTTTGCGATGGCCTGGGACGCCATTGCCGTTCGCCACGACAACCCGCGTCCCTGACGCCTCAGGAGCCCCCATGACCTTCTCTACGTTTCCTCCGACGTCGCGCCTTGAGCGCCTGCTGGCCAGGTTCAGTCTGCTTGCCGTCGTGGCGCTTGTCGCCGGCTGTGAATCCGACCAGCCGCCCTTGTCCCAGCAGCAGGTACACCCGGTGAAGCTGGTGTCACTGGACGCCGGGCGCCAGGGCATGTTGATGCGTTATCCCGGCCAGGTGCAGGCCTCGGAGCGTTCGGAGCTGTCGTTCCGGGTCGGTGGGGAACTGCGCGAGCTGGCCGTGCAGCCGGGGGATGAGGTGGAAGCGGGGGACCTTATCGCCCGCCTCGATGATCGTGACGCCAAGAGCCAGCTGGCCAACGCCCGTTCGAGCTACAACCTGGCCGAGGCGACCTACGAGCGCATGCGTATCTCGCTGGAGCGTGGTGCCATCAGTCGGTCCCGCTTCGACGAGGCGCGTGCCGAGTTTCTGTCGGCCCAGGCCCAGCTCAAGCAGGCCCAGGACCAGCTCAGCTACACCGAGCTCAGCGCGCCCTTCAGCGGCGTGATTGCGTCGGTCCCGGTGGACAACTATCAGGTGGTCGGTGCCCAGCAGACCATCGCCGAGCTGCAGCAGCCGGGATCCATCGACGTGACCTTCCAACTGCCTGAGCAGCAGGTCCGCCGGATCAATGACGAGCGCGCCCAGGCGGTGCAGGACGGCGAGGATGCGGTGGTCTGGGTGACCTTCGCCGAGAACCAGCAGCAGCGCTACCCGGCCCGCTACAAGGAGCACGACAGCAGCGTCAGCCAGGGGTCGCTGAGCTATGAGGTCACCCTGACCTTGCCTGAACCCGACGACATCACGGTGCTGTCGGGCATGAGCGCCACGGTGCTGCTGGACATGAGCGCCCTGACCGGTGATAGCCAGGATCCCTGGCGGGTGCCGGTGGCGGCGGTGGCCACGCGGGAATCGCAGCCTGACCAGGCGGTGGTGTGGCGCTTCGTGCCCGACGACGAGTCCCGCGCCGATGGCCCTGGACGTGTCGAGGCGGTGCCGGTCGTGCCGGGGCGCATCACCACCCAGGGGATGCTGATCGAGGGCGAGCTCGAGGCCGGCGACCGGCTGGTCGCCGCCGGTGCCGAACGCATGCAGGAAGGACGCAGGGTACGACCCTGGATCAAGGAAGAGGGGCTCTGATCGATGGTCGACTACTTTCTGCGCCAGAAGGTCATCAGCTGGATGATCACCCTGCTGCTGGCCGTTGGCGGGGTGGTGTCTTTCTTCGGGCTCGGGCAGCTGGAGTTTCCCGAGTTCACCATCCGCAACGCCATCATTTCGACCCAGTACCCCGGCGCCACGCCAGAACAGGTAGAAGAGGAGGTCACCCTGCGCCTGGAGAAGGCGATCCAGCAGATGCCCGACCTGAAGCGGGTCAGCTCGGTCAACGCCGACGGCCTGTCGCAGATCACCGTGGAGCTCGAGAACACGGTGCGCGAGCACGAACTTGCCCAGTACTGGGACCTGCTGCGGCGCAAGATCAGCGACGTCCAGGCCGAGCTGCCCCCCGGCGCCGGGACCTCCATCGTCAACGATGACTTCGGTGACGTCTTCGGCCTGCTGTTGACCCTGACCGGCGAGGACTACAGCCAGCAGGACCTGGAAGACCACGCCGACCTGCTGCAGCGGGAGCTGCGCCTGGTCGACGGGGTCAAGAAGGTCGCCATCGCCGGCACCGTGCAGGACCAGGTGGTGGTGTCGCTGGACCGTGACCGGATGCGCGCGCTGGGGATCTCGCCACAGCAGTTGAGTGACCTGCTCAACGCCCAGAACGTGGTGGGCGACGCGGGCCATATCAAGCTCGATGGCCTGTCGCTGTCGGTGCAGCCCACCGGCGAGTTCGACAGCGTCGAGTCGCTCGAGCGGCTGGTGGTGGGCCGTCCCGGTGACGGCCTGATCCGCCTTGGCGATATCGCCGAGGTCACTCGCCAGAACACCGATACGCCCCAGTTGCTCTACCACGCAGGGGGGCAGTCCGCGCTGTCCATCGGCATCTCGTTTGGTTCCGGCGTCAACGTGGTGGAGGTCGGCGAACGGGTCGAGAAGCGGCTTTCTGAGCTCGAACAGCGCATGCCGCTGGGCATGGAACTGGCCACCGTCTACCACCAGCCCGAGGTGGTGGAGGACGCGGTCAACGGCTTTCTGATCAACCTGGCCGAGGCGGTCGGCATCGTCATACTGGTGCTGTTGCTGTTCATGGGGGTGCGTAGCGGGCTGCTGATGGGCCTGATCCTGCTGCTGACCATCCTCGGCACCTTCATCATGATGTCGATTCACGGCATCCAGCTGCAGAAGATCTCGCTGGGCGCCTTGATCATTGCCCTCGGCATGCTGGTGGACAACGCCATCGTGGTCACCGAGGGCATGATGATCGGCCTTGCCCGGGGCAAGACCAAGCGCCAGGCGGCGCTGGAGGTGGTCGGTCAGAATCGCCTGCCGCTGCTGGGTGCCACGGTCATCGCGATCACCGCCTTTGCTCCCATCGGGCTGTCGCCGGACGCTACCGGCGAGTTCGTCGGGTCACTGTTCTGGGTATTGTGCTATTCGCTGTTCCTGAGCTGGATCACCGCCCTGACCCTGACCCCCTTCTTCTTCGATCTGTTCTTCAAGGAACGCATCGAAGCGGGCGAGGAGGGGGATAGCGATCCCTATCGTGGCCTGCTGTTCCGGGTGTTTCGCCGCCTGCTGGTGGTGGGGATTCGGTTCCGCTACCTGACATTGGTGCTGGCGGTGGCGCTGCTGGCCGGTGCCTTGTCGCTGTCGGGGCAGGTCAAGAACGCCTTCTTTCCCGACGCCACCACACCGCTGTTCTTTGCCGATGTGTGGTTGCCGGAGGGCACCGACGTGCTGGAGACCGAGCGCACCATCGCGCGCCTCGAGACGCAGGTGCTGGAGATGCAGGACGTGACCCGGGTGACCAGCGTGATCGGTGGCGGCGCACAGCGCTTCACCCTGACCTATGCCCCCGAGGACCGCTATGCGAGTTTTGGTCAGCTGATCATCGAGACCGAGGACCGCGCGTCCCGGGAAGCCCGCATGAAAGAGGTGATCGAGACCCTGCGCGAGGACTTCCCCCGGGTCCAGTACAAGGTCCAGGCGTTGCAGGTCGGCCCCTCGGCCAAGGCCAGCATCGAGGCGCGCATCTACGGTGACGATCCCGAGACCCTGCACCGCCTGGGCGCCGAGGTGCGTGGCATCTTCCAGGACGAGCCGATGACCGACAGCATCCGGCTGTCCTGGAGCAATCGCGAGAGCGTCATCGTGCCCGAGTTCCTCGAGCAACAGGCACGTCGCGTCGGAGTCACCCGGGACGCCTTGCACCAGGCGCTCAGGCTCAACAATGACGGCGAGCAGGTCGGCGTCTACCGCGAAGGCAGCGAGCTGATTCCGATCGTGATGCGCTCCCGGGAGGACCAGCGCCACGACATCGACAACCTCAGCGCGGTCAACGTCTGGAGTGAAGAGCAGGGACGTTATCTCAGCGCCGGCAACGTGCTCGGCGAGCTGCACACCGAGCTGCGTGATCCGCTGATCAAGCGTCGTGACCGGCGTCGCATGCTGGCGGTGTACGCCGAGCCGATGCCGCTGTCCGGTGAGACCGCTGCCAGCGTGCTGGCGCGGCTGCGTCCCCAGGTCGAGGCCATCGAGCTGCCGCCGGGCTATGCCATCGAATGGGGCGGTGAGTACGAAACCGCCAGCGACGCCCAGAAGGCGCTGCTGTCATCGCTGCCCATGGGCCTGCTCGGCATGTTCATCATCACCGTGCTGCTGTTTGGCCGGCTGCGCCAGGCGCTGGCGATCTGGTCGATCGTGCCGCTGATGCTGATCGGTATCATCGGTGGCCTGGCGTTGCTCGGGGCGCCCTTCACCTTCATGGCGCTGCTCGGCACCTTGAGCCTGATCGGCATGGTGCTGAAGAACGCCATCGTGCTGATGGAAGAGATCAACGTGCAGCGTGGCCAGCAGGACAATGCCCACGACGCCGTGATCCAGGCCGCGGTCAGTCGTGTGCGGCCGGTGACCATGGCCGCCGTGACCACCATGCTGGGGATGCTGCCGCTGTTCACCGATGCCTTCTTCGCCTCCATGGCGGTGGTCATCGTGTTCGGTCTGGGCGTCGCCACCCTGTTGACCCTGGTGATCCTGCCGGTGGCGTATTGCACCCTGATGCGAATTCGCGCCGACTGATCCTGCCGCCGCTGTCTAGCCACCCGCACCCTGGTGCGAGTGCGCGCCGGCTGACGCTGGCGCGACATTCTCGCCGCCGCTTGCTAGCCGCCGGCTCCCTGAACGCTGGCCCCATGGGGGCCAGCCTCGTCGGCGATGGGGGACCAGGGGGCGGCTGACACGCCATCTGGCTGCGTCGACGGGGCCCGCTCCACCAGCCAGGAAGAAACCAGCGGCCACAGGGTGTCACGGTGGCGGCGGCGAAATCCTTCCAGGTGCCCCAGCACACCACTGCCCATTACCCTGGGAGACAGTTGCAGGCGCTTGATCGAAGCCCCGGTGAAGTAGCCTGCCAGCAGGTCGATGCTGTCGCTGCTGGCGTAGGGGTCGTCGTCGAGCCCCACCACCAGCAGAGGTAACGCCACGCGGGCGAATCGCACTTCGGCGTTGAGTTCCGGGTCGTCGAAGAAGTAGCGCGGCAGGCTGGTCCAGCGGCTGCACTGGCGGGCCACGCCCTCCGGCACGTCCTCGCTGATACCGAGCCGTCGGCAGGGCACATAGCCATTGAGGCGGGACAGCAAGGGAAATATCAGCTTGAGCAGCATCCAGGCGCGCAGCCGCAGCCAGGGAGATGAGATGAAGCGCAGACAGCTGGCATTGCAGGCGATCAGCACCGCGCCGCTCAAGTGTCGACTGGCGTCGCCCAGGCCGATGGCATGGCCACCGAAGCTGTGACCGATGGCAAGCAGCGGCAAGTCCGGCCAGTGCTGGCGAGCCCACTGGGTCACGCTGTCGGCGTCTAGCTCGGCCCAGTCCTGCATGCGCACCCCCAGTTTCTCGAGATGCTCCGGTCGCGACCGCCCGATGCCGCGATAGTCGTAGCTCAGCACGTGGAAGCCTTGCTCGGCCAGAAACAGTGCGAAGCCCTGATAGAGGCGTTGTGACACCGCCGAAGCGGAGTGAATGATCACCACCCCACGCAGCGGCTGTGTGGCCTCGAAGTGGCTGGCGCCGAGCGGATAGGCATCGGAGGCGGAGAGGGTGAAGCGGGTCACGTTGGCCATGATGCTGCCCTTGCACAGAGTGTCTAAGAACTCTTAATACGATGCAGGAACGGCGTCGAGGCTTTACCCAATCAGGAGCGCGAGGGGGTGAAAAGTCGAAGAATATGCCGGAAACGCACTGTCAAAATCGTCGTTCTAAACGAGTAGCCCCCGCGAAGCGGGGGCTGTGTGGTTGTGCTGGAGGTTACCCTGAGGGTCAGTAGCCCAGCAGCATCGAGGGCAGGCCTGTGACCAGGGCGGGGAAGTAGGACATCAGCACGCAGGCAATCAATATCAGCGCGCAGAACGGGATCACCGCCTTGTATAGGTCGAGGGTCTCGACCTCCGGTGGCGCCACGCCCTTCAGGTAGAACAGCGCATAGCCGAAGGGCGGGGTCAGGAAGGAGGTCTGCAATACCACCGCCACCATCACCACGAACCACAGCATGTCGACGCCCATGGTCTCGATGATCGGCAGCATGATCGGGAAGCTCAGCAGCACGATGCCGGTCCAGTCGAGGAACATGCCCAGCACGAATACCAGCAGGAACATCAGGATCAGTGCGCCGGTGGTGCCACCGGGCATCGCCAGCACCAGTTCGCTGATCACGTCCATGCCGCCGCCGATGGAGAACACCCCGGTGAAGGCGGTCGCCCCCACCAGCACGAACATCACCATGGTGGTGGTCTTGCCGGCCTCGATGAAGGTGTTGTAGCAGGTCGACAGCTTGCGATCACCGAAGATCAGGAACAGCAGGAAGGCCAGGGTCACGCCGATGGCCGAGGCCTCGGTGGCGGTGGCGATACCGGTGAACAGGGCGCCCAGCACCCCGAGGATCAGGCTCATCGGCGGCAGTACGTACTTGCACAAGCGGATCACCAGCTCCCCGGTGCTGGTCTCGGCACGCTCCTCGGCGCCTACAGGAGGGCCGAAGTCGGGCTTGATCAGGCAGATCACCAGCACGTAGAGCGCGTACATCGAGCCCAGCAGCAGACCCGGCACCAGGGCTCCGGCGAACAGCGCGCCCACCGACACCGGCGAGTAGCTGGCCATCAGGATCAGCATGATGCTTGGCGGAATCAGGATGCCGAGACAGCCGCTGGCCATGATGACGCCGGCGGACAGGCCCTTGTTGTAGCCGTACTTGAGCATCGGTGCCAGGGCGATCAGGCCCATCACCGCGATGGAGGCGCCGACGATGCCGGTGGTGGCCGCCAGCAGCACCGAGACGATGACCACGGTCAGCGCCAGGCCGCCGCGCACGCGTCCGAGCAACAGGCGCATGCTCTCGAACATCTTCTCGGTGACGCCCGAGTCGTTGAGAAAGCGCGCCATCAGAATAAACAGCGGGATCGCCACCAGGACATAATTGTCCATGGCGCGCCCATAGATGTTGTTGATGATGATGCCGAGCACCTGGGGACCGGGGCCGAACCAGGCGCCGAGTACCGCGACACCGCCCAGCACGAAGGCCAGCGGATGGCCCATGAACAGCCCCAGCATCAGGCCTGCAAACATGAAGATGGTCAGAAGTTCAGCGCTCATTTGGCTTCCTCCACGCCCTGGCCTGTCAGCTCATTGATGGCGCGAATGACGATGGCGATGGCCTGCAGAAGGATCAGCACGCTGGCGATGACCAGCACGGCCTTTACTGGGTAGACCGGGATCGAGACGATGCCGTAGGTGGACTCGGCGCGGCTCCAGGAGCGCTCGAAGAAGCGCCAGCTATAGGTGATGAACATGATGATGAAGGGGGTGAAGAACAGCAGGTAGCCGAGCAGGTCGATCAGTGCGCGACCGCGCCGGGAAAGCAGCTGCTTGACGATGTCCACCTCCACATGGGCGTGGTGGCGCAGCCCGTAGGCGGCCATCAGCATGAAATGGGTACCGAACAGCATGGTGGTGACGTCGAAGGCCCAGTCGCTGGGGCGTCCGATAAAGAAGCGCATCGCGATGTCGTAGACCACCACGAGGGTGATGATCGCGATCAGCGGAGCGATCAAACGGCCGAACCACTCGTTCAAGCAGTCGATGGCCTTGGCAATGGCGTTCATGGTGGGGTTCTCGTCGAAGTCCAACGATGACCGGCGGCCTCGCGCTGAGAGCCGCCGGCCGGTAGTGACAGAAACGTGCCTGGTTGTTATTCGAGGCAGGCTTCGATCTCGTCAAGCGACGGCAGGTTGTCGGTGACGCGGCTCATGTTGTAGGGCACCGAGACGTCACGCCACTGGGCGTAGTCCTGCATGTAGCTGATCATCGACTGGTAGACCTTGCCGAGCATCGGGTCCTCGCAGGAACCCTGCACGATCACCTGGTTGGTGACCTCCTGGATCTGGGCCAGGTCTTCCTCGGACAGCTGGTTGATGGTGGTGCCGTCCTCGAGGAACTTGGCGGTACCCTCGGTGGACTGCTTCTCGGACCAGGCCAGCGACCAGGCCATGGTGGCCTCGGAGGCGATCTTCAGCTTCTCCTGGGTCTCCTCGGACAGAGCGTCCCAGGCGTCCTTGTTGATCATCACGCCGAACACGCTGGCAGACTGGTGCCAGCCCGGCGTCATCCAGTAGTCGGCAACCTCGGAGAAGCCGGCCTTGTAGTCGACACCGGGGGTCGAGAACTCGGCGCCGTCGACCACACCACGCTCGATGGCCTGGTAGATCTCGCCGCCGGCCAGGGTGACCTGGGAACCACCAAGCTGCTCGAGCACCCGGCCCTGGTCACGCCCGGACAGACGCAGACGCTTGCCTTCGATGTCGGCGAGAGACGCGATCGGAGTGCCGCCGCGGAAGCCGGACTCGTTGTTGGTGATACCGTAGGGCAGGTAGACCAGGTTGTACTGGCCGTAGATCTCCTGGTAGAGCTCGAAGCCGCCCCACTGGGTGATCCAGTTCAGGTAGTCCATGCCGTTGAACAGGCTGGGGGTGGCTGCCAGCGGCGAGAACGCCGGGCTGCGGCCGGCCCAGTAGCCCGGCCAGTCGCCGGCGGCCTGGATGCTGCCGGTCTCGGTGGCGTCGAAGACCTCGGTGCCGGGCATCAGGGTGCCGCCGGCGTAGAACTCGATCTGGATCTCGTCCCCGGCCAGCTGGTTGACCAGCTCGGCCCAGTGCTTGTCGATCTGGATCAGGTCGAGGTTTTCCGGCCAGGTGGTGGTCATGGTCCACTTTTCCTGGGCCATGGCGCCACTCGACAGGGCGGCCAGGGCGATGCCGGCAGCCATGCTGGTCAGGGTAAACTTGGTCATTTGCTTCATGCAGGTGCTCCCCGTGGGTTGTTGTGTTCTGTGCAAAGGAGGCGATCGCTGCCTCACCGAAATTGCGTCCGGCACCCTGGGCCATTGTCTTGGGTTCGGTGCCTGGGGGTAGTGGCGTTCCAGCGTGGGGTTGGCCCACGATGGCGCCTCGGCTTCATCAAGCTAGCACGGTCTTCAAGAGATGATCGATGCGACCCATGTCGATGAAACGGCACACTTTTTTGGCGGCTGCACAGTCGATGGCGTGAGAAAAAGTTTCGACAATTCAGCAAAATGAATAAGTTAGAGCGACATCTATGCTGCGCTGCCGTAGTCGGCTCGATCGTTTAATCGGCGCAGCCTTTAGACCAAAGTTGATTTATCAGGGAGCCTTAATGTCCCACTTTTTGACCCGACAGGACCTCGCGCGGCTCGCTGCCTTTCGACAGCAGCTGCGAGGGCGGCGCTTTCGCGGCTTGCTGTGGGTGAGCGAGGCTCCTGACCGGGCGCGGGGCGTTGCACACGAGTGCCTGGCCCAAGGCGGATGGTCGGCGCCGCTGTGGGTCGGGGAAACGTCGATCGACGAGGCTGCTGACAGGGCCGGCAACGGGGCCCATGACAGGGCCGCCAACCCCCCGCCGTCGCTTGAGCGCCTTCCCGCCGCCAAGGCGCGCAC